>JBFJJV010000043.1:0-20477 GCA_041635265.1 Panacagrimonas sp. | reverse complement strand
GCAGGTGAAACATGAGGTTGAGTTGGGCCTCCATCAGTCCGGCATCAGCGGCGCGCTGAATCCATTCCCGGTATTCATGGCGTGCCGGTTCCGGCACACCGATACAGTCGCGAAAGCTGGCGCGCATGCCCTTTTCTTCCAAGGCGGGATTATCCACCTCCCAGCCCCTGCTTCGACGCGTCTGGTACATCAGATCCACTTGTGCCTTGAGCACGTCGGCATGCACTGGCACATCACGGCAGCGATACAGCATCAGCCCCAGCTGGTATTGGACATCGGGCCTTGCCTTCTCCGCACCCGGGCGGAGGGCTGCATAGGCGGAGCCATAAGGGGGCTTGGGCGCGGAAATCCGCAGCTCGCGCCTGATACTAAAGCGAACGCCCGAATCTGACACAGCCTTGATGGTCGTGGTCGCTTTTTCATGCTGCTTTTGTTCAGGCCCACGCGCAGAAGCTGTGTCTACGAAGCCTTCCCTGTGCTCGGCGGCGTCGGCTCGCGCAGCCGATTGCTCTGTAGATGGGGCAGTCGACCTACTCAGCCAAAGCCAGAACAGCAGGCCGAGCAGCAGGACCAGCAGCATTCCAGCGACGAAGTTCCTTGAACTCATTACTTCTTTTTGCTGACCGATCGATTCCGTTGCCTCCAGGCCTCAAACAGACAGACCGCTGCTGCGGCGGAAACGTTCAGGCTCTCGGCCTTGCCGCACATTGGAATGCGCACGACCCGGTCACAGGACTCCCGAGTGAGGCGGCGCAAACCTTCGCCTTCGGCCCCGAGCACCAGCACCGTGGGGCCGCAAAGATCAACGTCGTACAGCGTCTCTTCGCAATCGCCGGCCAGACCCGTGAGCCAATAGCCGCGCTCCTTGAGCTGAGCCAGCGTGCGGGCCAAATTTGTGACCGAGACCACGGGCACTCTCTCAGCGGCTCCCGCAGCGACCTTGCGCGCGACCGCTGTGAGACCGGCAGCACGATCACGCGGCACAATCACAGCACTGGCACCGGCCGCCTCTGCGGTGCGCAGGCAGGCGCCAAGATTGTGCGGATCCTGCACTCCGTCCAGCGCCAGAAACAGGCGGCCTTCGTCGGCTGAGGCAAGCATGACTTTTTCACCGGACAATTCGATCACTGGCACCCGTGCCAGCACACCCTGGTGGCGAAAGGCAGGCAGCTTGAGATCCAGTTCACTGCGCCCCACCACGTGCACCGGGATGTTGAATGACTGTGCCAGGCTGCGAACCCTGCGGGCACGATCGTCGTTGCGCGTATCGGCCAGAAGAATTTCGTGGGGTTTCTTTCTGGCATCTTCCAGCGCTGCCAGCACGGCGTGAAAACCCCCGATGTATTGATCAGAACTCACGATTTGCCGCCTCTGTAAACATCTGTGCTGCGGTTCACTGTGCGTCAGCCTCTTGCATCCGGCGATCTAGATCGGCAGCGCGGGAATCATTGGCATCCAGCGCCGAATCGAGCTTGTCGGCTATGGCATCACCGGAGTATCCGATTTTCTCAGTAGCGCGAATGGAGCGGGTTTCATCGCGACCCCTATCGGCAGAAGCACGATCATCGTTGGCGTCACCGCCACAGCCGAGCAAGCCCACGGCCAGAACACAGGGGGCTGCCCGGCGAACAGAAAATAGGGAGATCTTCATCGGGTGGATTCGATTCAATAAATGTCGGGTAGAGAGATTAACCTGCCTGCACAAAAAATTCGGGGCGCCGAAGCGCCCCGAATCTCCCAACAGCTTCTACTTACAGCTTCGGATATCAGTTGCCCAGATAAGGCGGCGGCGTCCATGCTGCCTGCTCGTTACCCTCAACAACCGGCTTGAGCACGATATCTACACGGCGATTACGCGCGCGACCGGCATCACTGCCGTTGTCAGCGACAGGCTCTCGCAGGCCACGACCTTCTTCGCGAATGCGGGCTGCGGGCACGCCGCCCTGGGCAATGTAGCTGCTCACCGAGGCAGCGCGGCGCTGCGACAGCCCCTGATTGAACTGGGCGGTACCGGTGGAATCCGTATGCCCGACCACGTGAATCACCGTCTTGTCATAGGTACTGAGGATATTGGCAATCTTGCCGTACGTTGTCAGAGCTCCCGGCTTGAGCTGAGCGCTGCCAACATCAAAGCTGACGTCGCTGGCGATGCCAATCTTGAGCGCATCACCTGACAAACGAACAATCTGCAGCTCATTACGAGCCGCTTCTGCGGCCAGCTGCCGCTCTAGCTCTCGCTGCTGTTTGTCCATGTAATTACCGACAGCCCCGCCGGCAATCGCGCCTACCACGGCGCCTACGATCGGCGCGCCGCGCGCGTCACTGACCGAATCACCGATCACGGCACCCACAACCGCACCGATGCCAGTTCCAATCTTGGCGCGCTTGTTAGGGTCGTCCGTAGCACAGCCTGCAAGGCCAACCACAGCCGCCGACAGAATCATGGGTTTCAAGATGTTTTTCATTAATTAGTTTCCTTTCCGCTTTTTGCGTTTTGGCTGTTTGGCCTGTTTGCTTGCTTTGGATTTTGAGTGCACCCCCTTAATCGAGGATGAACTCCTGCTGGCGTTCCCGCCGGCCTTCGCGCCCTTACTGCCAGTGCTGCCTACAATTTCAAGATCAATCTTGCGTTCGTCAAGATTAACCCGGGTGACGCGAACGCGCACTGAGTCGCCCAAATTGTAGGCGCGGCCACTGCGATCACCGATCAGTCGATGGTGGTGGGCTTCAAACTGATAATAGTCATTGGACAGGCTGCTGACGTGCACCAGGCCATCAACAAACAGATCGCCCAGCTGTACAAACAGACCAAAAGAGGTGACGCCGGAAATAAGGCCGTCAAACTCCTCTCCCACACGATCACTCATGTACTCGCACTTGAGCCAGGTGACCGCATCGCGAGTGGCTTCATCGGCCCGCCGTTCGGTTGTCGAGCAATGCGCACTGTGACGCTCGATGTCTGCCTCGGTGTACTCGAAACTCTCCTTTTTCTTGCGCCGTATCAAGTGCTTGAGCGCACGGTGCAGCAGCAAATCGGGATAACGCCGGATCGGCGAGGTGAAATGCGCGTAGTGCTCCAGGGACAGACCAAAGTGACCATTATTTTCCGCGCTGTATCTGGCTTGCATCAGGGAGCGCAGCATCACGCTTTGCACCAGGGCGCGATTGCGACTGTCCTTGACCCGCTTCATCAGCTTGGCAAATTCCATGGCCTCCGGCCGGTCGCCGCCGCCGAGCCGCAAGCCCTGCGCCTGCAGGAACTCCCGTAGCGCCTGAACTTTCAGTGCTTCAGGTTTCTCATGTACCCGATACGGCGCCGGCAGCTTGTGCTTGCCGACAAATCTTGCCGCCTCGACGTTGGCCGCAATCATGCATTCCTCAATCAGGCGATGGGCTTGCGTTCGCTGAACCGGGATGATCTGGCTGATTTTTCGATCCTCACCGAATTCGATGCGGGTCTCAGTGGATTCGAAATCAATGGCTCCGCGCTGATCTCGGGCGTAATGCAGCGCTTCATAACATTCGCGCAACACCTGCAGCCCTGGCAGCACCTCCTTGGGCACCGCTGTCTCATCACCGTCGAGTGCCTTTGCCACATCGTCATAGATCAGCCGCGCCTGGGAGCGCATCACGCCCTCCATGAACTTCGATTTGCTCACCTCGCCGTCTTCGCTGACACGCATTTCGCAAACCATGCACAGTCGATCCACGTGCGGATTGAGCGAGCACAGGCCGTTGGACAACTTCTCCGGCAACATGGGAATAACCTGACTCGGAAAATAGACCGAGGTGCCGCGAAGCAATGCTTCCTTGTCCAAAGGCGCATCCGGCATGACGTAGGCGGCGACGTCTGCAATCGCGACCGTCAGCATCCAGCCGCCGCCACGCATACGCCTTGCGTGCACTGCATCGTCAAAGTCTCGGGCATCAGCGCCATCGATGGTGACCAAACCCAGTTCCCGCAGGTCAACGCGTTGCTTGATCTGTGCGGGCTGTACCTCATCGGGTATTGCAGCGGCTTCGCGAAGCACCGTTTCGGGAAACTCATGGGGCAAAGAATGCGATCGAATAGCAGCAGCGATTTCCATGCCCGGCGCCAGATGCTCGCCCAGTACCTCAATGATTTTTCCGACTGGAAGTGTGCGATGTCCTGGCGGGGCTGTGATTTCAGCCACCACCATCTGCCCGTGGCTGGCCTCGGCCCGCTTGCCGCTGGGGATAAGCAAATCCTGCTGCACACGCGGATTGTCCGGGATCACATAGGCCACATCTTGGTCCACGTGGAGACGCCCGACGATTTGCCGTGAGGCGCGCTCCAGCACTTCCACCACCGAGCCCTCCGGACGATCCCGGTGATCCTTGCCGGTAATCCGCACCAAGGCGCGATCACCGTTCATGAGTTCGCGCATCTGTCTTGGCGGCAGGAAAATATCCGGCGGCCCGGCATCGGGCACCAGAAAGCCGAAGCCATCCCGATGCGCCTGAACCGTCCCGGCTACCGCATTCATCTTGCTGACCGGGCCGAAGCCTCCGACGCGGTTCTGCACCAGTTGACCGTCACGCACCATGGCCGCCAGTCGCTTCTCAAGCGCAGAGTGCTGATTGAGCTTGGCCAGCTGGAACTGGCCGATCAACTCGTCCAGGGTCAGCGGGCCCGCATGCTGCGCCAATTGCTCAAGAATCAACTCCCTGGACGGAACCGGGTCGTCGTATCGCTGGGATTCGCGCGCAAAGGCCTTATCACGCTCGCGCCAGTCGTGCGCAGGTTTTTCTTTTTTACGTTTCATTGACATCCGTGGTTTGCCTCTCCAGAATTCGCGCCCTTGACGCTCACCTGATGAAGACTTCATTGATTGGGCGCCATGCCGAGATGGCGGAATTGGTAGACGCACCAGTTTCAGGTACTGGCGGGTAAAACCGTGGAGGTTCGAGTCCTCTTCTCGGCACCATATCAGAGTTCGGGTACGCCCCGAGATTTACATAAAGCCCCGTTCTTACGGGGCTTTATGCTATCCAAGGCTGCGTTTTGGATGACATTTTTGCTGTGGCTACGATCGGTGAATTGTAGCGACTAATCTAGTCCGGCAGTGTCACTCATGAGAATTCATTACGACGCGCTCTTCCTCGTCTCGAGCGCCGCCACTTCGTTTGCGAGGCCGCACTCAGTGGATGCCCATGGTGCGCGTCAGGCTAAGCGCTGCGATCGAAACTGACTTGAAATCGGTCGCATGTGACGCGCAAGCAAATTTTCTGAGGCCGTCATTTAGTGGCAGCCACTCCACATCATTCTGTATCAGCGCAGCGCATCCCACCGCACGATTCGGCCATCAGCTCAGACCTGTGCTGAGGACTCCTCTGACGACCAATCCCCCGGATATCCCCCTCTGCTGCCACTGCCCCTGACTCCAGGATGTGGCTATTTCCGAGCGGGGAAGTTTTCGCGGTCAATAGCAACTGATATGCAGGCTTGAATCAAGCCGAGCCGTTCAAAAAGCTCGGCCCTGCCTTTCCTGCGATTCACCGGCCCTGAATCGTCAATGCCATTTAAGATGCAGGCAACGAGTGTTTATTCAGATTTTCCTCAAGGGAGAAACTCCGGAATGGATGAAGACAGCAAGCGGCGCAATGCATTGCGATCACGCGCCTTGCAGAAAATTGGTCTCACGGTGGAATCGAATGACTTCAATCTGCAGCGCATCCTCAGTCTGGCCCAGCATGCGATCGGCGCGCAGGGCGCTCGCTTCAGTATTCTCGAAGAGGACGTACTTTGCGGCGTCGTGGAAACCAGAGGTGCGCTGGACTGCAGGGTTGAGGACAGTCCGCTGGCGATGCAGGTCATTGAGAGCGGAAAGCCTTACGCCAATCCTGATCTGAAGAATTTACCCGTGGCCGAACTCGCCGCCCAAAAAATCAGGGGCAATTCGCTGGCCGCCTTTTGCCTGATGCCGGTTTTTGACGCCAATAAAAAACCGATGGGCGTACTCAGCATGTTTTCCGGAAACACGCACCCGCGCGACAAAGTCGATGCCACCCTGAAATTCCTGAATACCTATGTCCGCATGATCGAGGACACGCTGACATTGCGCGCCCTGACCGTGCGGGATTCGCTCACACAATTGTTTGATCGCAGCTATTTCGAGGATCAATCTCGAGTCGAATGGCGGCGCGCCCTGCGCATGCAAATTCCGCTGTCGTTCGTCCTTATCGACATGGATCACTTCAGTTCCTTCAACGAAATTGCCGGCAAACATGCGGGCGACCTTGCGCTTAAACAGGTTGCCAGCATCCTCACCGACACCTGTCTACGCGCCGGCGATATGGTCTGCCGTTACAGCGGAGAGCAGTTTGCGGTGATCCTACCCATGACCCCGGTCAAAGCCTCGATGATCGTTTCCGAAAAAATTCGGGCAGCCTTGGAACAAGCTGGAATTCCGCATGAAGGCAAGGGCGGTGTACTGACACTTTCCAGCGGCGCGTCCACTGCCGAGACAGCTGAAATGCTTGAACGCGGCTCTCTCGACACTTTCATGGACGGCGCGGATCGCGCACTGTTCGAAGCCAAGCGTGCAGGCCGCAACTGCTGCCGCCACGTCAACGATCTTGATCGCGCAGATTGAGGCTGACATAGCAGCGAGGAGGTGCCCTATTCACAAGGAATCGGTATTTCTCCCGAATATTTCTCCGACCTGCGTCGCAATACTGCTCCTGGTCGGCATGGCTACATTCACCAGGCCGATCGCTGCTGAAGAGCCCCGGACCATTGTGGGCCAGGCCTTCGTGATCGATGGCGACAGCCTGAAGGTGGCAGGTCATGGCGTGCGGCTATGGGGCATTGATGCCGTCGAGCTGCATCAGACCTGCGAGCGCGGCGGAAAATCCTGGGACTGCGGTCGGTCTGCCAAACGCGCCCTCAAGACGCTGATCGGCCGTCGCGTCGTGGCCTGCGAGGTCCTCACTTATGACAGCTATAGTCGCGCAGTCTCGCGCTGCCGAGTAGCCGACATCGAGCTCAGCTCCTGGCTGGCTGAACGCGGATGGGCCCTAGATTATCGACGATACAGCGGCGGGCGATTCGCCGCCGAACAGCGTAGCGCCCGGGCAAAGCAGCTCGGAATCTGGAGCGGCCGCTTTGAGAATCCGGAGCACTGGCGCAGATCGAAGCGGTAAATTTCGCCTCCAGCGGCCGGTTCTGCCAAATCGTGGCCTCCTACACGACCGCCACGGTCACCGCCGACGCCAGATTCAGCGACACCGTGACGTCGCACAGCTCCTGTCTGTGGCTTATAGATCCCACGCGCTCGCGCCGCGGGGATACAGGGCCCAGAGCTTGCCGTCCAAGTCCGGGAAGAAGCGGGCGTACTTCGGCATCCGGGTCGGATCAAACTGGCCGCCGGTGACGGCGAATATCCAGGGCCACCGGGTGGGCGGCCCCGGACCTCGAGCAGATGAGTGTGGCTGGTGCTACAGGGCGAAGGCGAGATCGCCTGAAGGGCTATCCGCGTTAATTAAAGGTGGTTGACCGCTACGCCCATAGCGCATGTGGCTCCACTTCGGACGCATCAATCAGGACATCATCGCCCTCCACTTTGACCGGATAGGCCGCAATGCCGCATCTGGCCGCATTCAGGCCCTCGCCGGTTTCCATGTCAAATTGCCACATATGGGCTGCGCATGTGAGGACGTTCCCATCGAGATAGCCATCGGCGAGCGATCGCTCCTGATGTGGGCACAGCGCCTGGAAGACCTTAATCGAACCAGAGGCGGCGCGCAGCGCGATGACTTCGGTACCATTCAATAGTTCGATTTTCGTGATTTCTCCAGGTGCTATTTCACTCGTCGAGCAAAGTCGTTCCCAGTTTTTTGTGCTCATTTATTGCCCTGTTGACACCCAAATTCTACCGGCCCGCCCCTACAATCAAATGGCTATTTCTTTCCGCCATAACGCACCTGTAAGCCGCGATTATGTTTCGCCGCCAAGCGCCGCCATGTGAGCACATAGGCGTCGATGCGCGACAGGTTTTCTTTCTCGCCATATGCATAGTTCGGGTCATCATAGGCGGGTTGCGAACCTTCATTGGCCAGGATATCGCTCTTGTTGAAGCCTTCATATTCCAGATACGACCAGCGGGTGCGGATGTCGTGCTCGGCCTTCAAGGCTTCGCCCTCCGACGCCACTTTGCAGCCCCAGGCAATAATATAACGGTGATGTGTTTCATCGACGGGGACATACCACTCGTAATGCATATACTTTCCTGTCACGCCCGATCCTGGCTCGGCGCCCCATGGCCCTATTCGCAATGAGCATGGCAATGTCAAAATGCCACATACATCCTGCAGCGGCACGCTTCCCGGATCTGTCTGTGGATTGAAGGCCGAGCGTAGAGTATTGGATTCGCCATCGCATTCAATCTTAAACTCAAAAACCGGAATCACGTCGCTGAAAGCGTCCGTAAAGCCCTTTGGCCCCGGCCCTTCGTGCAGAATGAAGCCTTCATAAGGGTTGTCGCTTTTTGGACGCTCCGCGAATGGCAGCGGCTGCTTCCAGTATTTAACCAGTTGGTCGTCCTTGTGAATGAAAGTGTGGTTGAACTCGGAAGCTGAATCCGCCGCGATGCGCCAGTTGGAGTGAACTTCCTCGCTATGAAATGGCACCACATGATTATCGTCGTCGAGAAATCCGAACTGAAGATCGTCGGCTAATGGCGGCGGCGGATTCATGTCGCCCACAAAGATAAACAGCATCCCCTTTCTCTCCTCGATCGGATAGGAATGCAGTTTCAATTTACCGATCAGCTTGCTTTCCGGGTCGGATGGAATACCTACCAGCGCGCCGTCTTTCATGCTGTAGGTAAATCCGTGGAACCAGCAGGTGATCGTGTTTTTGGTAAAGCACTCCGGTTTTGCCGAAAACTTGAAACCCCGGTGCAGGCATTCGTCGCGCACAGCAAACACCTGGCCATCGACACGTTTTAACAGCACATCCTCGCCAAGAATTTTGAGGGTCTTGATTTCGGATTCCCTCACATCCGCGCTGAACAGCGCTGGATACCAGTGATTGCGAAACCCCAATATCGCGTCTTCATAAGCGGCGGGTTCACATCCGGATTGCCCTTTATCACTGTGTGCCGCTGGCTTGCCTGCTTTCACGTTCATCGCTATCTCCTCTCCTTTGTATTATTTTTTTATTCAGTTAGTCATTGAAACCGAAAAATCGTAAGGTCTGGTGTGTGAATTCTTCGGGGTGTTCGATCATTACCCAGTGCCCGCATTTGGGAATGAAATAAGCAGACGCCTGCGGAATTTTGGCCAGCTGCGCCGTGGTCATTTCCAGAGTGAGAATAAGGTCATTTTTTCCAGCAATGATAAACACTGGGCATTTAATTGACGCCAGTTGCTCATCGGTATAGCAGAGGCCATTTTCGCGCACCCAGCCCATGGCGGCCTTGTTGGCCGCTATTGCCTCAGGGCGCATCGCAGAGCGTTGCCGATATTCGAGCTGCTCTTTGGTGGCCTTATAGTCGTAGGCCAGCACGTCGATAATGCGCTGCACGCCTTCCAGCGATCCATCGAAGGAGACAATCGGCGCCATAACCGGGGCCTGTGCTTTCATGATCTCGGTGCTTGCGTTGACGGCCGCCCCCATCAGCACCAGCTTGCTGACCAGATCCGGCCGCTGCATCGCTACACCAGCGGCTGTGGTGCCGCCCATCGAATTGCCGATAATCGATACGGGACCAAGCTTCATCGTTTCGATGAAATTGATCATGTGGGTGGTGCGCGCCTGTTGCGTATAGCTAAACGTCGCCGGATCGGGTTTGTCGGTTTCGCCAAACCCCAGCATATCGACCGCGATAGTGCGCATATGTTTGCCGAAGGCAGGCATAACATGGGAGAAGTTCGAATAGCCATCGGCGCCCGCGCCACCACCGTGGATCAAGAGTAACGGCGACCCATCTCCGGTTTCAAAATATCGCGTGCGTATACCCCCCGCATCCACGTAGCCTTCTTTTAATTCAGTCACTGTTTTTCCTTTTAATTCCTGTCGGGTTACGGTTTTAGGCGCCGACCAAAAGGACGGCCCCTGAGAAACGTCGAAGGGACACCAAACAAACGAAAGCAATACACGCTGAATTTTCAGTGATTGAGGCCGCGTCGGAGAAAAGTATAGGAAGCAAGCCAATTTTTAACAAATATCCACTTTAAGCTCTCCGCAGCAAGGCGAGATGCTGTGGCCAGGCGTGGTCACTCTCAACTGCTGCAGTGGCCGCCTTAGCTAAATTGGCTGCCCCCGTGACCCTCTCAGGTCGAACTCTCAGCCGAGCGCCACTCTTGTCAGTTGTGGCCAGCACCGTGCTTGATATTCGCGAACGGGTTTTCCTTACTTTAATAAGCTCGATTGCGTTTGGCCGCGACCCTCGGGCAAGCGAAACCACCTGATTTTCACCCATTTGGTTCAAGTGATTCAGGATCTTCTGGATCAGCCCCGGGCCTTTGCTACAGGCAACGACTTTCCTTTCGTGGCGCCGCCTTCACGGCAGGTTGCGCGGCCGATATTCGCGACCCGCTTCAGGCCCTGCGTCGAGTTCATTGCTGTTAGGCGCTTAATCGGATGCTTCAGCTTTGTTTTCTTTGTCTCTCCAGCCTAGAGTCGGCAAGGCAGAATGTTTGCCTTCGGGCGCGAACACCTGGTGGAACTGGGCAAACTTGACTCCGGACCAGAGCAACAGCGCGGTCAGGCGCACCGTGAATGCCAGCCGCTTGAGCATCACCTGCGCCGCCCCCTCCCGATGCGGTGTCTTCAGCTACTATCCAGCCTCGCCAGCCGAAATGAGCGATAGCCGCTGTACCGATAACGCGCGACGACTGATGCAGCGGCGTAGCCATTCCAGCCTCTGGCGTTTCCCGAGAGCGGGCTGCCACACCGGGGCACGGACTCAAACTGGCCACTTTGCCTGCAAGCCCACCGCAATCTGCTCGCTGATCGAAGTCCCCTAAGCCTTTATTTGCTCGGACGACCCCAGAGAAAACTCAGGTCTGACAGAGTCAGCCGGCTTGAGGGCCACGCTGGCAAATTAGTTTCTCTCTGATTTCTCTGTTGTCGCTTATATGAATACGGTTCATACTTTGTATTCAAATTCATTTCTCGGATCATTCTCGGTGGGCACGCGTGAACGTCGTCAGAGGGAATTCGCCGAGCGCGAGGCGCTGTTCCTCGACGCGGCGCTGCATCGCATCCGAGAGGACGGCCTGCTTGGCCTGCAGATGAGCGGGCTGGCCGAAAAAGCGGAATACGCGGTTGGCACGCTCTATCTGCATTTCAGCTCCAAAGAGGATCTGTTGCTGGCCCTGGCGACCAGAATTGTTCAGGACTACCTTGAACTACTGCGCAAGGCCTCGGCATGGAAGGCTTCTTCGCGCGAACGCATGTTGGCCATCGCTGTAGCAGACATCGTGTTTCAGAGACGACACCCCGATTATTTTCGAATCTCGCAGTACTGTCTGTGTGAAGTGGCTTGGAGCGCTGCGTCTGAAACGCGGCGACACGCTTTTCAGCAGGCGAACCTGCCGACGATGAATATCGTCGCTCGCATTATTGAGGATGCTTGTCGTGCAGGGGATCTGGATGCCGAGGGTGCGTCGGCGCAGGAGTTGGCCATCGGCGTCTGGTCTCTGTGCTCAGGCTACGCAAATATTTCTCACGCAGAAGGCCTGCTGGAAATGTTTACTGTAAATGACCCCAACACCGTGCTGTGCCGACAAGTACAGAGCCTGCTCGATGGCTATGGCTGGAAACCGCTCAGCGGGCCGACCAGCGAGCATGAAATCAAACAGCTGATCCAGCGAATAGGCCTGGAAGTCTTTCAGGAAAGATGCAATGAGAAGTAGCACCGCCATTCTTGCTTTGACCTTCCTGACTTGCTCGATCACGGCGCCTGCCATGACCTTGGGCGACGCCTTGACTCTGGCGTCCCAACACGATGCCGGACTGGCGTCATCGCAGGCGGCCCTGGCGGCAGAATCTGAAGTCGGCGAGCAGGAGCGCTCCCGCCTAAGGCCCAGCATAACCATCGAAAGTCGTGGCAATTTCAGCCACTCTGATTCGCAGTTCGCTTTCGGTTCTGCGCAGGACAAGTATCCATCATGGTCTGCCTATTTACAGGTCCGTCAGGCGCTGCTGAGGCTAGACTGGTCAGCACGCAAGGATCGTGCGGCCGCAAACGACAATATGGCGCAGGCCAATGCGCGAGACGCAGGCCGTGATTTTGTCGTCCGTGTCGCCGGGCGCTATCTCAATACCTTGTTGGCTCGCGACGCTGTAGAGCAGGCCCGGAGCGAAGTACGCGCCGTCGATGAGTCGCTATCGGATACGCAGAAGCGCTTCGATGTTGGCCTAGTGCCTCGAACCGATCTAAAAGAAGCACGGGCTCGCGCCGATCTGGCGCGCGCACAGATGCTGGCGGCAGAAGCTGAGTTGGAGGATTGGCGTGATGCCTTGGCTGAAGTGACTGGCTACGATCGCTCACCGCTGCCTTTGTTGCGCCACGACGTGGCCATTCCAGAGCAACAACCAGATAACATCGAAGGCTGGATGGCGCTCGCTGTAAAAAACGGCACCGCCACGCAAACTGCCCGCTTACGTCTGGAACTGGCAAAGGCCAATTTGCAAAGTCGCCGCGCAGAAGTGCTTCCGCAGCTGGACCTGCTGGCACAGGCGGGGCGCAACGAGTCCACCGAATATATTCTTGGTCAGCGTCAGGACGACGCCACAGTCAGTCTGGAATTGAGTATTCCCATCTATGCAGGTGGACTCGGCCAAAGTCGCATTCGCGAAGCGACGGCGCGCCTGGAAGAAGCAGAAGTTGAACTTCGGCGAATCCAGCTCGAAGCCGAGCGCGACATACGCGCCAGGTATCGTTCGATCCAGACTGCACGCGCAGAAGAAACTGCCTACACGCAGGCACTGGCATCAGCGACTCTGGCACAGGCGGCTGCCCAAGCCGGCTACGACGCCGGCTCGCGAACGATCACCGATGTCCTCGATGCTAAAAGTCGAGTTGTCCAAGCACGGCGAAATCGCAATGCCTCACGCTATCTGATATTGACGAGAATGCTCCTGTTAAACGCGGCCGCCGGTACCCTAGATGCTGCCCTCGTCAAACAATTCGACTGGTTATTTGCTAGCAACTAGATCGCACCACGACCTATTCAAGTCCCACAACGGAATCTGTAATGACTGCTCGCCGAATGATCATCATGCTCGTGCTGGTAGCCGTCGTATTCGGCGGAATATTTGGCATGCAGTACCTGGGCCGCAAAGGCATGGCCAAGCATTTTGACAATATGCCGACCCCGCCGGCCGTCATATCAACGGCAATAGCCGAACAGCAAACCTGGCAGACCGTCCTCGAAGCACCAGGAAGCATCGTCTCTGTTCTCAGCGCCAATGTCAGCAGCGAGGTCGGAGGCATCGTCAAACAAGTCCGGGTTCGTTCCGGCGAAACAGTGTCCAAGGGTGACTTGATCATCGAACTTGATCGCGCCGCAGACACGGCTGAATTGGCTCAACTCGAGGCACAGGCCGAGCTGGCCAGGATTAATCATGAACGCCGCCAGAAGCTGTTCAAGCTCGAGGCCGTTTCCAAATCAGACGTAGACGTGGCGCAAAGTGAATACGACGCCGCTCGCGCGGCGGTCGAGGCGCAGCGCGCAAAACTGGCTCAGAAGGAAATTCGCGCACCATTCTCGGGTGATGTCGGCATTCTCAATGTCAGCATTGGCGCTTTCCTGGCCCCCGGTGAGTCCGCCGTATCGCTGCGATCGATGGACCCGCTCTATGTCGATTTCGAGTTACCCGAACGCTATGTTGGACAGGTGGCCTCCGGTCAGAAGTTTTCGATCCGCACCGAAGCCTACGGAGCGCGCGAATTTGAGGGCCTCGTCGAAGCAGTTGAACCCCAGATTGATGCTGCAACTCGAGGCATCCGACTTCGCGGCCATGTGCCCAATGCAGATCGTGCGCTACGGCCCGGGCAGTTCGCGCAAGTCAGACTGAGCTTGCCCGTGCACCGCAAGGTCGTGGTGATCCCGCGTACCGCCATCGACTACAGCGCCTACGGCACCGCGCTGTTCGTCGTCACACCCAGCGAAGGTTCAAATTCGGGGACAAGTGAAGATGCTTCTGAACAAGATCAAGCCTCGTTGATCGCCAACAAACGCTTCGTCACACTGGGTGAAGCCCGCGGCGACTTGATTGTCGTTGATAAAGGACTCAACGCCGGTGAAATCATTGCCAGCAGTGGCCTGCTAAAGATCCGCCCCGGAAAACCAGTGAAGATCAACAACGATCTGGTTCCAAACAACAAAGTCAGCCCCACACCACCGCAAGGCTGAGGCGAGCGGAACTGCAATGAAATTCACCGACATTTTCATCAAACGCCCTATTCTGGCCACTGTTGTCAGTCTGGTAATCGTTCTGCTCGGCATCCGCGCAGGATCAGAACTGTCGGTCCGCCAATATCCTCTTCTGCGCAATGCGCAGGTCAACGTGCAGGTGTTTTATCCCGGCGCTGACCCGGAATTAATGGAGGGATTCATTACCACACCGCTTGAACGTGAAATAGCGAGTGCCGATGGCATCGATTTTCTGTACTCGCTGACCACCAAGGGCCGAACCATCATCTCTGCCTTCCTGCGTCCGGATCGCGATCCGGATCAGGCTCTGACCGAGATCTCCTCCAAGATCAACAAAGTCAGAAGCCAGCTCCCCGCGGCTGCCGAGGATCCGATCATTGAGGTAGTGGATGCCGAACGCACGTTGCCGTTGTACATCGCATTTACCTCGGACGTGCTCGACGATCAGCAACTCAGTGATTTCATGTCACGTGTGGTGGAACCTGAAATCGCCGGTGTCGAGGGTGTCCAACAGGTCATGTTCCTCGGGCAACGCACGTTCGCCATTCGCGTCTGGCTCAAGTCAGATCGACTTGCGGCGCACGGCCTGACCCCGTCCGAAGTACAGAGTGCCCTGCGCCAGCAAAATTTCATCTCCGCCTTGGGCGAGACCAAGGGCAGCGAAGTCAAAATATCGCTGAATGCGCGCACCGATCTCCGCACACTGGAGGAATTTGAGAATCTGGTGGTCAAATCAGATCAGGATGGCCTTGTACGCTTGGGCGATCTCGCCACAATTGAACTGGGTTCAGAAAACTATGAACAAAGTGCGTTCTGGAATGGAGAGCGCGCAATCTTCATAGCTGTTCAGGTCAGGCCGGATGCCAACCTGCTCAAAACAATCGGCGAAGTTAGAGAAATGTGGCCCGCTCTAACCGCCCGCTTTCCTGAAGGGATTCACGGTGAAATCGGCTACGACGCTACTAACTACATTCAGGGCGCCATTGACGAAGTGAGACTCACGCTCATAGAGGCCGTGCTGATTGTCGTCATCATCATTTTCCTGTTCCTCGGCTCTGTGCGCAGCGCCTTGATTCCGGCGGTGACAGTCCCGGTTTCACTCATTGGCGCGCTGTTTCTGATGTACACGCTTGGCTTCACCATCAATCTGCTGACACTGCTGGCCATGGTCTTGGCTATTGGCATGGTCGTGGACGATGCCATCATCGTGCTCGAGAATATCCATCGACATGTCGAAGAAGGCATGAAGCCGTTTGATGCGGCCATACAGGGCGCACGCGAACTGGTAGGGCCGATCATCGCCATGACCATCACCCTGATTGCGGTCTACACCCCTATCGGCTTTCTCACCGGCCTGACGGGCACCTTGTTTACCGAATTTGCTTTTACCCTGGCGGGAGCCGTTCTGATCTCGGGCATTGTCGCCCTGACACTGACGCCCATGATGTGTTCCTACATCATCAAACCCATGCACGGGACCGGTGCTGAGGCTAATCGTCTCGAAACGTGGCTAGACGACAAGTTTGAAGCCCTGCGCCAGAGCTATAAACGGCGCCTGCACAGCGCGCTAAAGACGCACCATGTGCTCGGCCTGTTTGGCCTGATTGTACTGGTGTCGTGCTTCTTTCTTTACAAGGCGCTGCCGCAGGAACTGGTTCCAGCCGAGGACTCCGGGTTTTTCGGCATGTTCATCGAATCCGACAATTTTGCGACGCTCGAATACACCGAGAAATACATGAACGAGCTGCACAAGAAAGTCCAAACCATTCCTGAACTGGAAAAACAATTTTCTTTTACTGGCACTTTCACCCCGGATCCAAGCAGTGCATTCATTGGCCTGAAGGCGCAGCGCTGGGATGAACGCGACAAGCCCTTGAAAGCACTAATTCATGAAGCGAGCGAGGTCACCAAAGACATCTCCGGACTGCGCATTGCGACATTTCAGCCGCCGCCGCTGCCCTCGCCCGGGCGTGGGTTCCCGGTGGAAGTGGTGCTCAAGTCGACGCGCAACTCGTCCGAACTCGCCACCTTTGGTGAGGAGTTCATCGCGGCTGCCATGAAGACCAGGAAATTCATTTTCCTGGACGCCGAATTGCGCATCAATCTGCCCACCACGGTGATTGAAATTGATCGCGACAAAGCTGCACTGCTGGGCATCGACATGGCACGAGTCGGTGCTGATCTATCTGCTGCCCTGTCCGGGGCGGAAGTCAATCGATTCTCCTTCGACAGTCGCAGTTATAAAGTGATCCAGCAGGTGTCCCGCGATGAGCGTATCAATCCGGAACAGTTGGCCAATTACTACACCCGCACCGGCAACGGGACCCTGATCCCCTTGTCCACCGTTGTCACCATGCGAGAGACGGTGATGCCCCGTTCGCGCAATCATGCGCAACAACTCAATGCCAACCCCATTATCGGGGTCCAGCGTCCCGGCGTCTCGCTCAGCGAAGCGTTGGAAACACTCGAGCAAATCGCGCGCGAGATTCTCCCTAGAAACGTGGTTCTGGATTACACCGGCGCCTCTCGTCAGTTCAAGCAGGAGGGCTCTGCCTTGCTGCTCACTTTCGCCTTCGCTTTGATCATTATTTATCTGGTTCTTGCGGCACAGTTCGAGTCATTCCGTGATCCGCTGGTCATTCTCGTCGCGGTCCCCATGTCAATTTGCGGTGCCTTGTTGTTTATTACTGTTTTAGGAATGAGCAATAATTTCGGCCTGAGCGACTTCCCCGGCATGACCATGAATCTGTATACCAAGGTCGGCTTGCTCACCCTGGTTGGCGTGATCAGCAAGCACGGCATTCTGATTGTGGAGTTTGCCAACAAACTGCAGATGGCCGGCATGTCCAAAATCGAATCCATCGAGGAGGCAGCCAGCATTCGCCTACGGCCGATCCTAATGACCACAGCAGCTCTGGTGGTTGCCATGGTGCCCCTGCTCACGGCTTCCGGCCCCGGTGCTTCTGCCAGATTTTCCATGGGCCTGGTGATAGCCGGCGGCATGCTCATCGGAACGCTCTTTACTCTCTATGTGCTGCCAGCGGTGTACCTCTACATCGGACGCGACCTGTCACTGGTCAAAGACAAGACGAGATCATTGGCGAGCGAGTCCGCCGTGTAATTGAAGGTCGTGGAGATCATTGCAGGCAGGCATGTGCAAGCGGTAGAGATCTGACCGCGATGTGAAACGCCATCGGGAAAGTCCCGGCCTAGACCCGCGAGTTCGCTTTTCAGTAAAGGTGCTGCTTCCTTAGGCACAGCTGGAGGAAAACAAATCGGGTTTTCGGAGACTGCGGGCCTTGCCGAAAAGCTAAACTGAGGAACAGCTATTATTTGGAGATGCAGACATGGCTTCACTAGTCACCTACGCGGCGCACGAGGGCATCGCGACCATCACCATGGACGACGGCAAGGTCAATGCGCTATCGCTGCCTATGCAGGCTCAGCTCAACTCCGCCCTAGATCGAGCGATAGAAGATAAAGCGGCCATTGTGCTGACTGGTCGTGAAGGCAAGTTTTCTGCAGGCTTTGATCTAGTCACTCTGGCGGCGCGCGGCGACGACGCGGTTAGCATGCTCGATGGCGGTTTTGAACTGGCGCTACGACTGCTAACCATCCCCACGCCCGTTTTGGTCGCGTGCACAGGTCATACCATGGCGATGGGTTTGTTCCTGGCCATGAGCGCTGACTACGTGATTGGCACCAGCGGCGCATACAAGTTCACAGCCAACGAAGTTGCGATCGGAATGACCATGCCGCGCTCCGCGCTGGCCATCAGCCGAAACCGCATGAACCCCGCCGCATTTTTACGGGCCATGATGAGTGCGCAAATTTTCTCTCCTCAGCAAGCCACTGAGTTCGGCCTTCTGGATGCGCATTCCCCCGCCGAAAACCTGGCAGCGCAGGCGCAGGCAGAAGCGAGGCGGCGGCTGGCCCTAGACGCACCGGCCTATGCGGGCACCAAGGCTTTGCTACGAGAACCGCTGCTAAACACGCTCAGAGAAACCATGAAGGAAGACCATCTGATTTTCCAGAAACTCTGCGGCGTTGCTTAGTTAGTCTGCTCCACCCCGGCTCGCTCGGACCTCACACGAGCAATCGCCTTGACGGCTTCAAGTACAACCCAAACCTGCAGCGCGAGAATAATCGCCCCGATGCAGGCGAGTAAATAATTTCCCTTCTGAACAAAATCGCTCAGGTTTAGCATCATCGCCAGAGCAGAAATGGTCACCACGATCACGGTTGGCACTGCAATAGCCGCCCAAGGTCGTTCGCTTCGGTAAAGCCAGACCGAGACCAGAGTCAGTGACATGCCCGCGAGAAGCTGATTACTGCTTCCGAACAGGGGCCAGAGTTCGCTGGCCTGGCCGCCGAGTACCAGGAACAGCGGCAGAATCACGGCGATCAATCCAGCGACATTCCGCTTAGCCAGAATTTTGATGCCGTAGATCGCGCCCAGTTCATGAAGGATGAAGCGCTGTATGCGCACACCCGTGTCGAGACTCGTCGCGGCGAAGGATATGACCATGACGGCCACCAGTGTTTCAGATAATCCAACGCCCATGCCGAGCGCATGCAAAAAACTGGCGGAGCCTTCGACAAAATTGGCCACGCCATTCTTCGCCGCCGCACCAAAGCTGTGATAGTGCTCAGCCCAATTGGCCAGCCCGGCACTGACAGCCAGCGTTGATATGAGCGCGAGCGTACCTTCTCCCAGCATGCCGCCGTAGCCAATGAAACGCGCGTCGCTGGCGCAACGGATTTGCTTGCTCGTGGTCCCGGAGGACACCAGCCCATGAAAGCCTGAAATGGCACCGCAGGCGATGGTGACAAACAGGAAGGGAAACCAGCTCGGCGTGTCGTCCGGAGCGACATTGAACGCAGGCGCCACAAATTCAGGCCGCGCGACCATGATCCCAACGATGAGAAGACAAAGCCCGACCAGAAGCTGATGACTGTTGACGTAGTCGCGCGGCTGGAGCAACACCCACACCGGCAAGATACTGGCGATAAAAGAATAGATCAGCAATCCGACAACCCAGGCGGTGTGCGTGTGTGCGCCAAAAATGCCATCGATGGTAACTGGAAACAGATTTCCTACCCACACCATCAAGTACAACGAGATCAGTGCGGCAATCGACGGCCATAACAGGGAGGCCTTGCGCTTGTAGCAAAGATAGCCGATCAGCAAGGCCGCGAGGGTGGAAAAATTGACCGGAATGACCGCGCCCGGCTTGGCGATGAACAGATTGGCGATCGCCTGTGCAAAGACAGCGATGACCAGCATGACGAGGAAAAAGATGACTAGCAGAAACAGAATGCGGGTGCGCGGCCCGATGACGTCACCAACAATACTGCCAACCGAACGGCCCTGGTGGCGCATGGACATCACCAGGGTGGCAAAATCATGCACAGCGCCCATCAGCACGGTGCCGACCACCACCCAGATCAGCGCGGGCGCCCAGCCCCAGACCACTGCAATGGCCGGCCCGATAATCGGCGCCGCCCCGGCTATCGATGAATAATGGTGCCCAAAAAGTACGTGCTTGCTGGTCGGCACATAGTCGATGCCATCTTCCAGCTCTTTGGACGGAACCGGCTCGTCATCATCTAGCTTGAATACACTGACGGCGAGGTAACGCGAGTAGTAGCGATAGCCGAGAGCAAATACGGCCAGACTGATCAGGCAAACAAGGGCGGCGTTCATAATCTGCTGTTTAGATGGATCTGCCGTTCCATTGTGCAGGCGAATTTGGCGCTAGGCGAGTACGCAAGGTCCAAGGAGTGCCTGCCAATCGCGGAGGGCTAACCGCGAGCCTTTTGTGCATGATGATATCCGGCATCAGCCTCCTCCCTGTCAGGTCCACAAAAAAGGCGAGCCCTGATTTTCAGTGACTCGCCCTTCAATTCAGACAATTGCAACTTGGTGCCGACGGAGGGACTCGAACCCCCACGGCTCTCGCCGCTACCACCTCAAGGTAGTGCGTCTACCAATTCCGCCACGTCGGCTTAGTATCGAGGGGCGCGAATCTTAACCATTCGCAAATACTTTGTCTCCCCGAATC
>JBFJJV010000042.1:0-20554 GCA_041635265.1 Panacagrimonas sp. | reverse complement strand
TCAGAGACGACACACTTCGTCGACTCGCAGAAGACTATCTGCTGACACCGGGCATCAGCATTGCTGAAGTTTCCCTCCTCCTGGGCTATTCCGAACAAAGTGCGTTTACCCGCGCCTTCAGTCGCTGGACCGGGCAGTCTCCACGCCGGTTTCAGATTGCAATTTCAGAAAAGTGAATTTCGCCCAAACATTTTCCCGCCGCCAAGGACTCGGCGAGTCTCAGCTAATGCTCTGTCGGTAAGCGAGAAAGCTCAATCTACTGCATCATCAACGCCCATCAGGGGCAGCACCTGTCTAGTGCCGCGTGTCGGGCGTTGGCAGATCGGCAGCTTTGAACAATTCGATCGCCTCTTTTTTGTCGAAAGCATAGTCAAGCCCGCAGAACTCGCAGGTCACAGCCACATTGCCCTGCTCGGCAAGGATGGACTCCACCTCTTCCTGCCCCAAGGAAATCAGCAGGCGGGAGATGCCGGCACGATCGCAGTTGCATCGGACCGTGATCTCTCGCGGCTCGAACATTCGGATTGGCGGAGCGTCGATGAATAGCTTATTCAGCAACTGCTCGGCATCATCTGCCAGCAGCTCTTCGTCTTTCACGGTCTGCGCAAGAATACGCAGATGCTCCCAATCCGCTTCGTTGCCTTCGGAAGACTCCAACGGCATGCGCTGCAACATGAAAGCGGCGAGTTCATCGCCGCGCACAGCCAGACGGATGAAGGTGGGCAACTGCTCTGAGCGGGCGAAATAATGTTCCAGAGCGTTCTGCAGTTTTTCGCCCTCAATCAGAACCAGCGCCTGACTGGAGGGTCTTCCAGACTCTCTTGGTTCCACCATCAAGGCGAGCACTCCACCCAGCAGCATCTCCTGAAATGTGCCCTCCAGATCAGGCGGGGCCTTGGCCATGGCGCGCACGTTCAGCTCATGATCTATCTGGGCGACCAGCAAATCGGTCTTGGCCTTGCGGATACTGCGAGTCTCCGGCAGCGCCTGAAACTGCAGATTGATGCGGCCTTCAAAATTCAGATGCGTCGCAAACAGCGGCATCGCGACCAGTGCCTGGCTGAGCAGATCACGCACGGATTCAGAATATTCACGGTTGCCGAACAGTTCACTGACCCCGGCGCGCAGACGCACAACTGCACCGTGGGCGACGTGATTTTCAAAGGTAAATGTGGTCAGTGAGTTCATGAAGGAGATATGAGTCGAATTCAGGTGAGCTTAGCCAGCGAGCTTTTCTTTAAGCAGCCGGTTGACGGCGTCCGGATTGGCCTTGCCCTGTGTGGCCTTCATCACCTGACCGACAAAATAGCCAAACAGCTTGTCCTTACCGCTGCGGTACTGCTCGAGCTGCTTGGGACTCCTGTCCATCACATCGTTGATCACTTCAGTAATGGCACTTTCGTCGGTGATCTGAACAAGGCCCTTGGACGCAATGATGCTGTCGGCATCTCCCTCACCCATCATCATGGCCTCAAACACTTCCTTGGCCATCTTGCCGCTGATGGTCTTGTCTGCGATGCGCTGGATCAGACCGCCGAGAGCCTTGGCGTCGACAGACGACTCAACGATTGATTTTTCGGCCTTGTTCAGCGCGCCCAGAAGATCTCCCACGACCCAGTTGGCGCAGATTTTGGGGTCCGCCCCGCTGGCCCTGACCAGCTCCTCATAGTAATCAGCCAGTGGGCCCTGATCAGTAAGAATCAGGGCGTCATAGCGTGACAGGCTGTATTCCGAGATGAAGCGGGCAGCCCGGGCCTCGGGCAATTCCGGCATGGTGCGCCGGATGGATTCCAAGGTGCCGGGTTCGAGGACGATCGGCAACAGATCCGGGTCAGGAAAATAACGATAATCGTTAGCGTCTTCCTTGGTGCGCATGGTGCGTGTCTCGCCAGTGTCGGGGTCGAACAGGCGCGTCTCCTGCACGATGGTGCCGCCCGATTCGATCACATCGATCTGGCGCCCGATCTCGTACTCGATGGCCTTTTCCACGAAACGGAAGGAGTTCACGTTCTTGGTCTCAGTGCGCGTGCCCAATTTTTCCGCACCGACTTTGCGCACCGAAACATTGGCGTCACAGCGGAAAGAACCTTCCTGCATATTGCCATCACAGATGCCGATGTACATCACCAGCTGATGCAGCTTTTTCAAATAGGCGACAGCCTCTGCAGCGCTACGAATTTCCGGCTCGGAGACGATCTCGATCAGCGGCGTTCCCGCGCGGTTCAGATCAATCCCGGTCGCATCATCAAAAGCCTCATGCAGAGACTTGCCGGCGTCTTCCTCCATGTGCGCACGGGTGATGTTGATCCGCTTGCTCACCTTGACGCCGTCCGGCCCGTCTATTTCGACATCGAGATGACCACCTGAGACAATCGGCAGCTCGTACTGGGATATCTGATAGCCCTTGGGCAAATCAGGATAAAAATAATGCTTGCGCGCAAAGACGCAGCGTTCCGCAATTTCGCCGTCCACCGCCAGACCGAACTTGATGGCCAGACGCAGGGCATCGGCATTGAGTACCGGCAACGTGCCGGGCAGACCCAGGGTGACACCGTCGGCCTGGGTGTTGGGTTCCGCACCGTAGGCGGTGGAAGCGCCCGAGAAAATCTTGGATTGGGTCTGCAGCTGGCAATGAACTTCGAGACCGATGACGGCCTCCCAGGCAGCGTTGCTCATTCGAACCCCCGGGGCATGCGCTCATGCCATTTCATGACTTGCTGGTATTGATGGGCAACACCGAACAGTCGTGCTTCATCAAAGAATTTACCGATCAGCTGCATGCCGACCGGCAGTGCGCCCTCGCCCAAGCTCTCGCCAGCGCTCATGGCCCGCCCCTTCGAGGTGTCATCAGGGTCAGCAGAGACATCGACAAAGCCGCAGGGCAGGCTCAATGCCGGCAGGCCAGCGAGATTGGCGGCGATGGTATAGATATCGTTGAGGTACATGGAAACCGGGTCGTCGGTCTTGGCCCCCAACTTGAATGCTGGCTCTGTGGTGGTCGGCCCGAGCAATAGATCGCATTTTTGGAATGCTTTGCGGAAATCCTCATAAATCAGCTTTCGGACTTTCTGCGCCTTCAGATAATAGGCATCGTAATAACCATGACTCAGGACATAGGTGCCAACCATGATGCGGCGCTGTACTTCCGGTCCAAAGCCTTCGCCGCGGCTGCGTGTATAAAGCTCATCGAGCGTGCGTGCGCCTTGTGCGCGATGGCCATAACGCACGCCGTCGTAACGCGCGAGATTGCTCGAAGCCTCGGCCGGCGCCACCACATAGTAGGTCGGCACGGACAGGGGCGCGTTCGGCAAGCTGACATCGACTAGCTCGGCGCCCTGTCGCACGAGTTCGTCAGCCGCGTTCATGACACTTTCACGCACCGCGTCGCCGAGACCGTCAGAAAAATACTCTCTGGGCAGTCCGATACGCATGCCCTTGATCGAACGATTGAGCTGTCCGCTGTAATCTTCAACCTCGCGGTCCACGCTGGTCGAGTCACGCGGATCAAAGCCGGACATCGCCTGCAGCACGATAGCGGCATCTTCAGCGCTGCGTGCCAGAACGCCGCCCTGATCCAGACTGGAGGCAAAAGCGATCATGCCGTAGCGCGAGACACGGCCATACGTGGGCTTGACGCCGGTCAGGTTTGTAATAGCCGCAGGCTGACGAATGGACCCGCCGGTATCGGTTCCGGTGGCTGCCGGCGCCAGTCCGGCCGCGACCGCCGCCGCCGAGCCGCCACTGGAGCCGCCCGGAACTCGCTGAAGGTCCCAAGGATTCTTTACCGGACCATACCAGCTGGTCTCATTGGAAGAGCCCATGGCGAATTCGTCCATATTGGATTTACCCAACATGACAGCGCCGGAATCCGTATGCAGTCTGCTGACGACGTGCGCATCATAGGGCGAGACGAAACTTTCCAGCATGCGGCTACCGCAGGCGGTGCGCACACCCTCAGTGCAGAAAATATCCTTTTGGACGATCGGGATACCGGTGAGTGGGCCGATTTTTCCCTTTCGAATCAAGGCATCAGCAGCGTCTGCCTGGGCCAGCGCCCGGTCTGCCGTGACGGTGACGAAACTATTGAGCTTTGGGTCAAGCTTCTCGATTCGCCGCAAATAGTGCTCGGTCAGTTCGTGACTGGAGAACTGCTTGCTGCGCAAGGCTTGCGCCATCTGCTTGAGCGAGAGGTCGTGAATACTCATGATTCAGGGTGCCGAAGAGAGATATTGGATGGTGTGTGCACAACGAAACTCGCTGGAGTCGCAGTTATTCAATGACCTTGGGCACCTGAAACAGGCCCTGTTCAACCACAGGGGAATTCGCCTGAAACTTCTCGCGCTGATTTTCCTCGGTGACCCGATCCGGGCGCAAACGCTGGACCATGGACAGCGGATGGGCCATAGGCAGGGCATCGCCGGTTTCTGCCGCGCTCAGCTGGTCAACCATATCCATAATTTGGTTCAGCTGACTGGCGTAATGCCCAATATCCTCATCGCGTACCTCCAGCCGCGCGAGTCGCGCTACTTGCCGGACTTGATCAATGTCAAGACTCATCTCTAATTTCCACCTTAATTTTTCGACGAATAATTCCCGCCCGTGACCCGCGGCTGGCATCTTTCCTCCGTTTCAAAACCATTGCTTTGGAGTGCAGATCAGCCATTCCGGGGCCGCAAATTCTGGACCGAGAAAGAACGCGCTTTCAGTTGGCCACAATTCAGGGAGCGATTTGGGTCAATCTGCCTTAGACTTCCCGCTCCCGGACCAATAAGATGTGCGCTGCACAATAGTACCGCGTACCGGGGCTGATGTGCCCTAGTAGTACCTAAATTCTGCCCTCGGGCAGCCCGATCACCACTCCTTCAACAGAGTTTTCCTTAGCGAGACCATCTGCCGATGTTCGACGCCGTACGCCGCTTGTTTGTCAATGATCTTTCCATTGATCTCGGCACCGCCAATACCCTCATTTACGTGCGCGATGAAGGCATCGTGCTGAACGAACCCTCTGTTGTTGCTATCCGCATTGATGAGCGTGGCAGCAAGAAAGTCGAGGCCGTGGGCATTGAAGCCAAGAAAATGCTGGGCCGAACCCCCACCAACATCTCCACAATCCGCCCCCTGCGCGACGGCGTGATTGCGGATTACACCGTCACCGAGAAAATGCTTCAGCACTTTATCCGCAAAGTGCAGAAGGGCCGCATGATGCGCCCAATCACCCGCGTCGTCGTCTGTGTGCCCTATGGCTCGACCCAGGTTGAACGACGCGCAATTCGCGAATCGGTCGAAAATGCGGGGGCCCGCAAGGTCTGGGTCATCGAAGAACCGATTGCCGCTGCCATGGGCGCGGGCATTCCGATTGGTGACGCGCGCGGCTCTATGGTGGTGGATATCGGCGGCGGCACCTCAGAGGTGGCCGTAATCTCACTCAACGGCATTGTCTATGCCGAGTCGGTCCGCATCGGTGGTGACAAGTTTGACGAAGCCATCGTTTCCTACGTCCGCCGTCAATACAATATGCTGATCGGCGAGGCCACGGCCGAGCGCATCAAACAGGAAATCGGTACGGCGTTTCCGGGTCATGAGGTGCAGGAAATTGATGTTGTCGGTCGCCATCTGGCCGCCGGCGTGCCGCGCAACTTCACCATGAATTCCAATGAAATTCTGGACGCTCTGCAAGAACCATTGGCAGGCATCGTCAAGGCGGTCAAACAAGCACTGGAACGCACCCCGCCCGAGTTGGGCTCCGACGTCGCGGAGCGCGGCATCGTACTTACCGGAGGAGGCGCGCTCCTGCGCGACCTCGACAAGCTGATCTCGGAAGAGACCGGATTGCCGGTCATCATTGCCGAGGACCCGCTTACCTGCGTGGCCATTGGTGGCGGGATGGTGCTGGATATGCTTGATGGTCAGAGCGACTTCTACTCCATGGAGTAGTGTGATTTGCTGGTGCATTAGCGTTTCATTCGATAAAAAATCACACCTATATTACGACGGCCGGCATGCGGATCTGCTTGCAAGCGCCTGAGCAGACACCGGAAAAAGGCTGCGAAGGCATTGCGAGTCTGCCGCGCGGCGTCTAATCTGCGCCTGACCTGCAAGAAATTACGCTGATCCCAATGATCGACCGACTCTGGGGAAATAAATTGCTTCGCGGGCGGTCAAAATGCCTGCATTGAATTCACTGAATAACAGTCCCCGGCCTTTGTTCCCGCGTGGTCCCGGCATTGGCGTCAAGACGCTCATCCTGCTGTTTGCCTGCGGCTGCCTCATGGCGGCAGAAGTGGATGGCGACAAACTGGAAAAACCGCGAGACTGGATCTCCGTCGCCCTGTCGCCAGTTGTGTGGGTCAGTGAAATTCCGAGCCACCTATCTGATATTTCAAAATATTTCTCGACGCGCAACAGGCTCTTGGCAGAAAACGAACTGCTCAAGTCCCGGCAGTTACAACTTGAGGCCCAGCTACAGAAGTACGCCTCTCTGAGGGCAGAAAATCTGCAGATTCGCAACCTTCTGCAGGCCTCCAAAAAACTGATCGATCATGTGGCGGTAGTTGATATCATGGCGGCGAATCAGGATCCTTACCGACAGCAGATTGCCCTGAACAAGGGCGCCCGAGATGGGGTATACCGGGGGCAGGCCATCGTCGATGCCAAGGGCGTTCTGGGACAGGTCATCCGCGTCCTGCCGCGAACCGCGATCGCCTTGCTGGTAACCGACCCCGATCACGGCATCCCGGTAGAGGTCAATCGCACTGGATTACAGGCCATTGCGCTAGGACAGGGCAATGGCCAGGGTTTGCGCCTCTCCTTTCTGCCGGCGAACGCGGAGATTGAGCAAGGAGATCTGGTTGTCTCGTCCTCTTTGGGCGGGCGCTTTCCGGCGGGCTTCCCCGTGGGTCGCGTGGTCAAAGTCAGCCACACCCCCGGCGGTCATTTCAAGGAAGCGGTGGCGATGCCTGCGGCGCAAGTCGGCCGGGGACGACAGGCGCTTCTGGTCTGGAGTGAGCATCCCGTGATAGATCAGGATCAGGCTGAAGATGCTATTGCCGCTGAAGCGATCGAATCCGGCGTTGCCTTAGAGCAGAGACCCGCGAAACCGGCGCGTGCTGCGCCGGCACCATGAGCCGGACGCCCCACCCCACGTTCTGGCTCAGTCTGCTCATCGCATTCTGCCTCCAACTAGTGCCCTTGGCGGACGCTATAGCAGCCCTGCGGCCGCTGTGGATTCCCATGATGCTGGTGTATTGGGCGCTGGTTGAACCGCGCGTCCACTGTTTTATCGCGGCCTTCGTCATGGGAATCGCGCTGGATGTTCATTACAACACGGTGCTTGGCCAGCATACGGGCGGTCTGGTTATTCTGGTTTATGGTATGTCGAGACTGCGTGGAATCATTATTCTGTTCCCGGTATGGCAATCGACCATCGCGCTGATCCCGGCGTGGGCCGTTTACTGCCTGCTGATGACACTTATCGACACACTCTTTCGTCACAGTGCAGACCCGTGGCTACGCTGGACGCCAGTGCTGAGCAGTGCACTTTTCTGGCCGCTGGTGTTCTCAGTCATGGCACGCTTCGCCCGCTATAAGGCACAGGAATAGTTCTGACTTGAAGAAACCCGATATCCCGGATTGGAAAAACTAAAAGACCCACCACGCGAAAAACACGTCTTCATGGCCCGCATCTGGGTCGCTGTGGGTGTGGGTCTGGCGTTGACCGCCCTGATTGTGTTCAGGCTGGTCAAGCTGCAGATCATTGATCGCGAATACTACGTCACGCGCGCCGAAGAAAATCGCATGCGCCTGTCCGCGGTACCGCCAGTACGCGGACTGGTTACGGACCGCAATGGCGTTCTGCTGGCCGAAAATAAACCTGCGTTCGTACTCGAAGTGGTTCCGGAACAGGTCAAGGACATGAACGGGCTGCTGGAGCGGTTGCGGCCCCTCGCTGAACTCGATGATTATGAAATCGATCGCTTCCGCGAACGCGTCGCAAAAACGCCGCGCTATCGGGCCGTTCCCCTACGCGGCAATCTCACCCAGCAGCAAGTCGCGCAGTTTCAGCTCAACCGCTACCAGTTCCCCGGCGTAGATGTGAACGCCAAATTGACGCGCAGCTATCCTCTGGGCGCAGCCGCCGCCCATGTGGTGGGTTATGTGGGCGGCATCACTGAAAGAGAGCTCAATCAAATTGAAGCCACCGCCTACCGGGGACTGTCTCAGATAGGGAAGGTCGGAGTCGAGCGCTCGCACGAGGAGGAGCTACGTGGCACGCCGGGCACCAAGATCATCGAAGCCAATGCCTACGGCCGGCCCCTGCGCGAACTCGATTACAAACAGGGCGCACCGGGCAAAAATCTGATCCTGACCATTGACTCCAAGGTCCAACAGGTGGCGCAAGACGCCCTGGGCGGTCTCGATGGCGCGGTCGTAGCGCTTGATCCGCGCAACGGCGAGGTCATCGCGCTGGTCTCGATGCCGACTTTCGACCCGCAACTGTTTGTGGCAGGCATTGATCACGCCAGTTACAACGCATTGCGCGATAACCGCCGGCGACCGCTCTACAACCGCGCCCTGCAAGGAGCCTATCCGCCCGGCTCCACAGTGAAACCCTTCATGGCGCTGGCCGGCTACGAGTACGACACATTGCAACCCGCTCACAGTGAGTTCTGCAGCGGCAGCATGGGGATCGCCCGTACCAACCGAAAATATCGATGCTGGAAGCGCACCGGCCACGGCTGGATGAATATGGCCAGCGCGGTGACTCAGTCCTGCGATATCTATTTCTACAAGGTGGCCGAAGGGCTCGGCATCAAGCGCATCAACAGCTTCATGGACCTATTTGGGCTGGGCAGCCCGACCGGTGTTGATCTGCCTCTGGAACACAGCGGCCTGTTACCTTCGCCTGAATGGAAGCAGCGAACGCGCCAACAGATCTGGTACCCCGGGGAGACACTCAATGTGGGAATCGGCCAAGGCTATCTGACCACGACACCGATCCAACTGGCCCAGATCACCGCGCGCATGGCCATGCGCGGACGCGGCTTCAAACCTCATGTGGTACAGGCCACGCAAGATGCCATCAGTAATCAGATTGAACGTCTGGACCCGGAGCCACTCAAACCCATCTCGCACCGCCTGACTCAGGACTGGGACAAAGTCGAAAACGCCATGGTTCAGGTTACGTCTTCGCGCCGGGGAACGGCCTACAACGTGTACAAAGATGCACCTTATAGCTCGGCCGGAAAAACCGGCACGGCCCAGGTTGCCGGCATGTCGCAGGAAGAATTGCGCGCCCGGAAGCTGACCGAGACGCCGTTCCACCTACGGGATCACGCGCTGTTTATCGCCTATGGCCCGGTTGAGGACCCCAAAATTGCGGTGGCCGTCATCGCGGAGCACGCGGGCCATGGCGGCTCGTCTGCGGCACCGATTGCGCGCAAGGTGATGGATCAGTATCTGCTCGGCAAGGTCCTGTATGAATCACCGCCGCCAGAGGGGCGGGAATCCGCAATAGGCGGTCAGGAATGACGCCGTTCCCCGACAAGACCAGAGGCGACTCAACGGTTCTCGGCACGCTCGAGATGGTGCATATCGACCCGGTGCTCCTCGCCCTCCTGCTGACGATCTGCGCACTTGGCCTAACCGTACTGTACTCAGCCTCCGGACACTCTGCCGACATGGTGATCAACCAGGCGCAGCGCCTGGCCGTTGGTATGGGGGTGATGGTCGTCGCGGCACATCTGCCGCCCGAGATGTATCGAGCCGGCGCGCCCTGGTTTTATGGTCTCGCCCTGATTCTGTGTGCCTTCACCCTGTTCTTGGGAGACGAAGCCAAAGGCGCTCAACGCTGGCTTGATTTCGGCATCGTACGCTTTCAGCCCTCTGAGTTGATGAAATTGGCCACGCCGATCATGGTGGCCAGCTTTCTGCATGGATTTCCCCTGCCGCCGCGCTGGCACACGGTGATTCTGACCCTGGGGCTGATCGCCATTCCGACGATGCTGGTCATGATTCAACCGGACTTGGGGACTTCTCTGCTCATCGTGGCCTCAGGCACGTTCGCGCTGTATCTGGGTGGTCTGCGCTGGCGCTATATTCTGGGCGCCGTTGCGGCGATCGGGGCCTCAGCGCCGATTCTCTGGTCGCAGCTTCACGACTATCAGCGACAGCGCATTCTGACCCTGCTTGATCCAGAATCTGATCCACTCGGCGCGGGCTATCACATCGCACAATCCAAGATCGCCATCGGCTCCGGAGGCCCCACCGGCAAGGGATGGCTGGAAGGCACCCAGGCAAAGCTCGACTTCCTGCCGGAATCGCATACCGACTTTATTCTGGCCGTGCATGCCGAGGAATTGGGCTTGATCGGTGTCAGCCTCCTGATCCTATTGTATATCGGTGTCATTGCCCGCGGCCTGCAGGTGGCCGCGCGCGCTCAGGACAGCTTCCAGCGTCTCCTTGCCGGAAGTCTGTCCATGACATTCTTCGTTTATGTTTTTATCAATATGGGCATGGTCATTGGCCTGCTGCCGGTGGTGGGCGTTCCACTGCCCCTGATGAGCTACGGCGGAACTTCCATGGTCAGCTTGCTCGCTGGTTTTGGCATTCTGATGTCCATTCATACCCACCGGAAACTTCTGGCCTCGTGAAGTCTCTGCATTGCCAACATAGCCACAACCATCTTTACTGCACAAACCTCGAATCCGAATTTGGCGAACCCGCGGTCAACCGTTATGGTCCAACCACCGTCAACACCAATATATTTCGTTCATGCGCGCATTGACCTTGCTCCTCTTGCTCTGCCTTTGTTGGCCCGCAACCGCTGACTACAGCAATCATCCAAAAGCCAGAGAATTGCTGGAGATGCTGGCCGTCAAGGACGGATTCACGGCCGAACAACTCCAGCAGGTTCAAACGGCACTCAGGCAGGCCGAGCGCATCCCCAAGTTAATCCAGGCCGAACAGAACGCCGCTGAACGCGTAGAGACCTGGACGACCTATGCTTCAAAGCGGGTTGATCCCGCGCGTATCCGGCTGGGGGCAAACTTCATCGCGAAGCACCGGGAGACGCTGGCCAGAGCCGAATCCCAATACGGCGTTCCGGCACCAATCATCGCCGGCATTCTCGGCATAGAAACCAATTTTGGGGGCTTTACCGGCACCACGCGTGTGCTGGATGCCTTAAGCACCCAAGGTTTCGAGCATCCGCGGCGCACGCCGTTTTTCTTCAGTGAGCTGTATCAGTTTTTTGTGTTCTGCCGCGATAGCGGGACCGACCCGAGCGAGCCCAGAGGGTCTTATGCCGGAGCCATGGGCTGGGCCCAGTTCATGCCCAGTAATTATCGCCGACTGGCGGTGGATTTCGACGATAACGGGGACACCAACCTCTGGAGCGCCGAGGATGCCATCGGCAGCATCGCAAATTACCTTGTCGCTTATGACCCAAAGCGCAGTTGGCGCCGTGGCCAGCCTCTGATGGTTCGCGCGACGCTGACTCGCCCACTCCCTAAAGAAACGCCGGTCAATACCGCGCGCACTACGCACACGGCGTCCACGGCCAAAGCGCTGGGCATTGCAGCTAGCGTTGAACTGCCGGCCAATATTCCGGTGGGCATCATTGAACTCAGCCTCGACGAGGGCAAGGAGTATTGGCTGGGCCTGCACAACTTCTATTCAGTCATGAGCTATAACCCGAGGGTCTACTACGGCATGACCGTGGCACAACTTGCTGAGAGAATGGGGCAGTTGGACACGCACACACATTCATCGCGATGAGGATGGGCGCAGACTTAGCTGCCACGCTGACTGCAACCGCTCTGTTGCTGACGGCCTGCAGCAGCGCCCCGCCCTACCGCGCGCCCCCGCCCCGCTCGCCAGAAACCTCGAAGCTGCCGCCGACCAGCACGCCGGAAACCAAGGAGAAGCACTCCAGTAGCAGTCGTCGACCGCCGAGGACGGTTCATGGCGCGGCGCCGCGCTGGGAAAAGGACGGCCCGCCGAACAGGGAAGATGTTCCAGAGGATGTAGAACTTACCCCCGATCCGATTCCGACGTTTGAACCCCCCAGTGCCGGCGGCAATGCAAGCAGCTATCGCGTCTTCGGGAAAAAATATCACACGCTCGAAACTGCCGAGGGCTATGACACAAAAGGACTGGCCTCCTGGTACGGCAAGAAATTTCACGGACGCCGGACCTCCAATGGCGAGACTTATGACATGTTCGCCCTGACGGCGGCGCACAAAACCCTGCCACTGCCCACTTATGCACGGGTGACCAATCTTGCCAACGGCAAACAGGTCATCGTGAGAATCAATGATCGAGGGCCATTTCACCCCGGTCGAATTATCGATCTGTCCTATGCCGCGGCCGCGCGACTGGGTTCGATCGGCGAGATTCCGGAAGTGCGGGTCGAAGCGCTCACGCCGGACAATTGGCCGCCGGCAAGTGCAGATATGGAGCTTGAGACGCCGCCGTCTGCATCTGAGCTGGCATCAGCCCTGCCAGCAAACGATCTGCGATGGAAAACCGCTCGCGTATTGCAACTAGGTGCGTTTTCGGACCCGATCAATGCCATTGCGACGCGTGAAAACTTGAATGAACAAGGGTTTCCGACAGCTTCGGTGCGGGAATCGATCCTGCAAGACGGCCGTGTCCTGCACCGCGTGATCATCGGCCCGTTTGAAAGCCGGCAGGAAACCGAGGCAGCAACAATCCGCGCGCGTTCGGCCGGCTATTCGCCCCTGCCGCTGCAAGATTGAACACCTCTGCCCGTCCATATCTCTTGAGCGTGAGCGCTCACAGTTCGCAGGAACACGTCGGCGCTGCGATAATCCTGCCCACAAATTTATCCAACTGAGCTTTTCGATTCTCTGATGACCCTGCGCGCACTGCTAGCTTTACTTGCTTTTACCTTGGGCTGCCCTGCATTGGCCTCTAAAATCCCTGATCCACCTGCAGTTGAAGCGCGCTCGTATCTGTTGATGGATTACGCCAGCGGCGAGATTCTGGCTGAACGCAACGCTGATTCGCGGGTTGAACCGGCAAGCATTACCAAGGTGCTGCTCAGCTATGTGGTCTACGACGAAGTCAAGAATGGGCGGCTGAACTGGGACGACGAAGTCCTGATCAGCGAAAAGGCCTGGAATCAGGGCAAGGACTCTAGCGAATCGCGCATGTTCCTCAACGTCGGTTCCAAAGTGCGTCTGGAAGACCTGATGCACGGTATCGTCATTCAATCCGGGAACGATGCCAGCATCGCAGTTGCAGAACACGTGGCCGGCAGTGAATCGGCTTTCGCCGAATTGATGAACCAGTACGCCACCAAGCTGGGCATGAGCGGATCGCACTTTACCAACGCGCCAGGTCTGCCGGCGCCTGAGCACTACACTACCGCGCGCGACGTCGCGACCCTGGGACGCGCGCTGATCCGCGATTTTCCAGAAGACTACAAGGTCTATGCGCAGCGCGAGTTTGTGTACAACGGCATCCGGCAGGGCAATCGCAACCTGTTACTGGATATGGACAAGGATGCAGATGGCATAAAAACCGGTCATACCAATAGCGCCGGCTATTGTCTGCTGTCGTCGATCAACCGTGACGGCCGACGCCTGATCGCGGTGGTCATGGGCACCAATGGAAAACGTTATCGGGCGCAGGCGAGTCTCGAACTAATGAACTGGGGTTTTCGCTTTTTCGAATCCGTCAGCCTGTTTGGCCCGGATAGTCCGGTGGCAAATGTTCGTATCTGGAAAGGACAGACCCAGCAACTCTCAATTGGCGCGCCGGCCACCAGTCTGCTACTGCCGCGAGATACCAAAGACAAGTTGAAACTTGAAACCAAAGTCAATGACCCGCTGATCGCCCCAATCGCCAAGAATCAGAAGCTTGGCGAGATTCGGGTGATATCGGACGGCAAACTGCTGCGCACGGTTCCTGTGATTTCACTGGAAACGGTGCCTGAAGGCAGCTTCATTCAACAGCTGACTGATCAGGTCAGGATGTGGCTCGCGGACTGAACCACCCGCCCCTAGAAAATGCCGCCGAGCCAATTCGATGATGATAAAGCGCAACTCCGGGCTGCCCAAAGCTGGGCTTTTTCTGGTCATGATGGTCGCGATTATCCTGGCCGCGGCCTGGGCTGTTCGTAGCTGGCTGGACGACACTATCCGCACCGAAGTGGCAGCGGCACTGCTTATGCCTTCGAACAACCTGCCGCCCGAAAACAATCTGTTCTTCGCGCTGCTCGGCGCAGCTTCCCGCGGCGATCGCTCCATCGTCGCGCGCGGACAGGCGCTGTTCGAGAAGTACCGCGCGGCAGGCAACAAGAAACACTCGGCACTCATTCCGTTCGAAGAACGCCTTGTCTGGGAAGGAGAGTTAGCGGTTCTATGCCCGATTCAGCGCGATCGGGAAGCGCGGTCCTGCTTGCTGAGACTACTCAATGACCCCGTAGCAGTGCGATTGCTGGTTTCGCAGAACGAGCAAGCGCTCGATCGCTATCTCCAGCTGCACGCGTTCAGCAAGTTTGAGAACCCCATCGAGCCGAGTTTGTACGCCGATCAGTTGCCTTGGCAGTATCTGATTCAGGCCATGCGTCTAAATCTTGCTCGCATCCTCATCGGCGTTGATATCAGCGACGCCCACGAACGCGCGCGCATGATTCAGTCTTGGCGCAGCGACCTCGATTTCTGGAAAAACCTACTCGGCGAGATGGACGACAGCTTGGTCGGCAAGATGGTGGCGGCTCGGGCCATGACGGAGCACTTTCAGTTCGCTGGCGATCTGTTGCGACACCCCCTGGTGAACACAAGGGATGCGCGCTTTATTGAGCACAGCGTGCAGGCCTTCTCCGAGGATGCCCTATCTATGCAAGATGCGATGCTGGGTGAATTTCGTCTACTGAACAGCTTGATCAGTGCATTAGAAGATCCAAACGTCGGCGTGGACCGCCTGATGTCAGCTGACAAGGGCATCGCCTCCCTCGAGCAGACGGAGCAGGCCCCATCGAGCTGGTTATCGCGCGCAGTAATGCCTTTCTTCTTTCTCCCCAACAACACACGTCACCTGATTCATGATCAGATTATGTCGGTGATGGACCGACGCAAGAATAATTCCTGCCCGATTACCGGGGTCCAGGCAACAGCGCCACGACCGGAGCCAGGATTTTTCAGCATGCTGAAAAATCCAATTGGGCAGGTGCTCGGAAATATCGCCGCGCCAGATTACGGCAGCTACTTTGACCGTCTTTGCGACCTGGAGGGGATCCGCCGCGTGCTGCTGATGCATGCACGCGTAAAGGCAAATCATCTTGACGAAACACAGGTCGCCGGATTTGTTCAGAACCAGAGCGCAGCACTCTATGATCCTTACACGGATCAGCCCATGCGCTGGAGTGCTGCACCTCAAGGAATCACTTTCTCGGCCCGCAGCAAAGAAACTAAAGAGAGTCTGCCGTGGCCTCTGTGAATAGGCGGCCCCTAGGCGCCCCACTCGTACGCAAGCTCGGTCTGGTACCTTACGAGCGCACTGCAGCAAGTATGCGTGAATTCACAGAATCGCGCGGCCCGGATACGCCGGACGAACTTTGGTTTCTACAGCACCCTAAAGTTTTTACGCAAGGGCAGGCCGGCAAGCCAGAACATGTCTTGGCGCCAGGCGACATCCCGGTCATTAAAAGCAATCGCGGCGGGCAGATCACTTATCACGGACCCGGGCAACTGGTGATGTATCCCTTGCTCAATTTGCATCGACGGGGCATGGGCATCCGAGATCTGGTGACACTGCTTGAAAAATCGATGATTGAGACGCTGGCCCTGCACCAAATTGATGCGCATGCACGGCCTGACGCGCCTGGGGTTTATGTCACGCAAGTATTCGGCGATAGCGGGAGCGCGGAAACCCGAAAAATCGGATCGATTGGCCTGCGCGTCAGCCGCGGCTGCAGTTATCACGGTCTCTCCCTGAACGTTGCCATGGATCTGGAACCGTTCTCGAGAATCAATCCCTGCGGCTACTCTGGATTGCGCATGACCCAGCTCAGCGAACTGGGTGGCCCAGAATCGCCTGATCTTGTAGCCCAGGACCTGGAAAACATCTTGTCCGAAAAGTTGTTCGAGAGCTAAGAAGGCTGGACCGCGAGGCTTGGCTGGATCGCCACGCCCTTTACCTGTGCAAACACCCGCATGCCTTCAGTCAGGGACAGACGATCGCGTGACTTTCGCGTCATGCGGGCCATGATTCTTTGCTCGCCAACGCGCAGAACGGCGCTGCAAAATGGGCTGCCAGGTAGGGCACTGAGCGCCTCGATCCGCGTAGGTAGCACGTTCAGGATCGTTGACTCGGAAGGCAGATCGAGACTCAGACTGACATCGCGCGCCAGGATACGAAGGCGCACAGTCTCTCCGATCATGCCTGCTTTTGCGCTTACCCAAAGTGTGCCTCCATTGAGTAGTTCAAGCTCGGTCAGCTGATACAACAGATCGTGCTGCAAGACTTGTGCATTAACAACAGCAACGGCCTCGTCAGAATCAATCAGCGGCAGATCCGGCCGGGTCAGAACCTGGTTTAAATCACCAGCGGCCAACACTGCGCCCTGCTCCATCAAGACGAGCTGGTCACACAGGCGCGTGATCTCATAAAGGCTGTGACTGACGTAAAGCATGGGCAAGGACAGCGCGCCATGAATGCGGTCCAGAAATGGCAGGATCTCTTCTTTTCTGGCCTGGTCGAGATTGGCCAGCGGCTCATCCATCAAGACCAAGCGCGGAGCGCAAAGCAAGGCACGTCCAATCGCTACGCGCTGTTGTTCACCACCGGACAAGGCGCGCGGCATGCGCCCCAGAAGTGGCTTGAGACCAAGCAAATCCATAATCTGATCCGGATCGATTCGGCTGGCGCGGCCACCACGCCGCCGATATCCGTAAAAAAGATTGCGCTCCACGGACAGATGCGAGAACAGCCGCCCGTCCTGAAACACATAGCCGATCTCGCGCAGCTCCGGCGGCATGAACACCCCCAACGCGCTGTCCTGCCAGCAGACATCATCGACAAAAAGCTGTCCACGCACACGAGGCTCGAGACCGGCGACACAGCGCAGCAGGGTGGTCTTGCCAGCGCCGCTGGCCCCGTAGATTCCGGTAATGCCACGCGACTCAACCTCGAAAGCAGTAGAGAGTGAAAAGTCCTTCCTCTGCAGCGAAAATTGACCACGCGCAATCAGTGTCGGCGAACTTTTTTCAGTCATTACGCCAACGCCGATTCAGAAAATACAGGGCGAACAAGGCGACAAAGGTGGCTGCCAACAGAATGGCCGCCAGTGTGTGTGCCTGCGCGTATTGCAAGGACTCGACGTGATCATAGATCGCAATGGACACCACGCGTGTCTGCCCGGGAATATTACCGCCTACCATCAGGACCACTCCGAATTCCCCAAGGGTGTGAGCAAAACCCATCACGGTAGCGGTCAGAAATCCGCGGCGCGCCTGCGGCACGGCGACAGAAAAAAAAGCATCCGATGGCGAAGCGCCCAGAGTGGCCGCAGCCTCCATGCTTTGCACGCTTACGCCTTCAAAGGCATTCTGCAAAGGCTGAACTACGAAGGGCAGGCTATATAGGACCGACGCAATCACCAGGCCCAGAAAACTGAAAGTCAGCGTATCTCCGGTCACCCTGAGCCAGAAGCCGCCGATAGCACCGTCGGGGCTCATCAGGATCAGCAGGTAGAAGCCAAGGACTGTCGGCGGCAATACCATAGGCATCGCCACCATGGCCTCGATCATGGGCTTAAAGCGCGTCCCGGTTCTGGCCAGCCACCACGACAGTCCAGTGCCAAACAACAGTAGCACTGCTGTGGTGGTGAGTGCCAATTGCAGGGACAAGTACAGCGGCCCCATACCCGGAAATTCAAACGGCATCGAAGCGCGAACCCCTAATATTTTTTGGAATGAATTTGCGTGATCGGATCATAGCCATTTGCCCGAATAACCCTGGCCGCATCGGCGCCAGCCAGATACTCCAGGAACTGCGTCGCACCGGATTCTTCAGCTGCGCGCCGAAGCAGAACCGCCTGTTGCACGATGGGGGCATGCTGATCGCTCGGGACTTTCCATATACAGCTTGCCTCGGGAACTTGTGGCTGCAGCAGTTGTGAATAGGCAACAAAACCCAGGGTGGCATTGCCGGTCGCGACAAATTGAAACGTCTGGGCAATGTTTTCTCCGATCACCAGCTTGTTTCGCAATTGATCTGTCAGACCCAGCGTTGAAATCACCTCTGTAGCTGCCTGCCCGTAGGGCGCAAGCTGGTCATTGGCCACGGCCAGCTTGCGAAACTGACCCGCACGCAGGGCCTCCAGGCAGGACTGGCCGCGAAGCGTGCGCTGCCGGGACCAAAGCGCAAGCCGGCCCAGCGCATAGGTAAACCGCGAACCTGCTACCGCGACTCCGTCCTGCTCCAGGCGCTGGGGAACGACTTGGTCTGCCGACATCAACACATGGTATGGCGCGCCGTGGAGGACCTGCGCGTACAGCTTCCCGCTGGAACCGGTGCTCAGGCGCACTCGGAAGCCGCTGCCACGCTCAAAGCCATCTGCGATCTGCCGGGCTACGTGATAAAAATTACTCGCCACTGCAACCGAAATAGCATCATCAGCCACGACCTTCTGGCTGAAAGACGCCAGAAACAAGCCGAAGCACAGGCTGTTTCGCAGGATCTGCAACATTCAAGGGCTCGAAAGCAAGGGTCGAACCGGGGATTTTGCCGGGAATGGGCCCGCAGTGCGCCAATATTTCGCTGGTCTCCGCGGAATCAGGCCCTCGCTAGCGTAAAAACTCACCGCCCATCGGGACAGATAGCGTCGTGCGCGAAAGGGGCACAGGCTGCGGAACGCGGGCGGTGCTCTGCGCTGCGTTGGCGGTGCGACGCCTCGGCGCCCGCTGTGCCACCGGCCGCTGGCGGCAGGCATCGCCGTACAGCCGTCGCTCATTCGGACCCTGATAGATTGGAATGCCGGATTCATGGCAGCAGCAGGCACTCGAATTCGGCGCGATCCGCTGACAGCGACTCTGCGCCATCGCGTCTTTGGCAGATCCCGCTGCTCGTTTCCGGCACGGCCCGAAACGGGCGGCACCGGTCTCATCAGAGCAACGAACTGAAGCTTGATTCGCATATTGAAGCCACTACTTGTGCAGCGAACTGCGACAATCGGGCGTTCATATTGCAACCTTGAAATCTTAAGAACTTAAAATACTCAGATGGTTCAGACCAAAGCCTGGCGCGACGGATGTGCGATTGCACGCAAAGTGCATCAATGCGCTAGCGCCTTCAACTGCTCATGATCACCGAATCGCAGACTCTAATTGCGCCGCTGGTACGCGCCCGAAATGTGCATTTCTCTCGCGGCAGCCGGGCCATTTATGACGGCGTCGATTTCGATATCCAGCGCGGAAAGATCACGGCGATTATGGGTCCTTCGGGCACCGGAAAGACCACCTTGCTGCGACTGATTGGCGGCCAATGGAGGCCCAATTCGGGTACGGTGGAATTTGATGGCATCAATGTACACCAGCTGCGCCGCGGTGCTCTGTACAAGCTTCGCAGGCGCATGGGCATGCTGTTTCAGAACGGCGCACTGCTGACTGATTTGAGCGTCTTTGAAAATGTGGCCTTCCCCATGCGCGAGCAGACCCGCCTGCCGGAGCCCATGATTCGTGATCTGGTCCTGATGAAGCTGCAGGCCGTAGGCCTGCGCGGCGCGCGCGACCTCTTTCCGCAACAGCTTTCCGGCGGCATGGCCCGCCGTGTGGCGCTGGCTCGCTCAATTGCGCTGGATCCCGATTTGCTGATGTACGACGAGCCGTTTGCCGGGCAGGATCCGATCTCCATGGGCGTGCTGATGCGCTTGATCCGCACCCTGAACGATGAGCTGAAGCTGACTTCGATTATCGTCTCGCACGATCTGCAAGAGGTACTGTCGATCGCCGATTACGGTTATCTGATCGCTGACGGAAAAATTCAGGCGCAGGGCTCTCCAGATCAGATTCGCCGGTCGACCCATCCCTGGGTTCAGCAATTTCTGAAAGGGACGCCGGATGGGCCCGTCGCCTTCCACTACGAGGCACCCGCTTACGCCGAGGACCTGTTGGGCAAGGGTAGCGAATCATGAGGGGCATCTTCACCGTGATCGGCAACTTTCTGCGCAGCGTTGGCAGGTCACAGTTCTTCCTGCTGCATATCCTTGCCAGCTTGCCAAGTGTCATCCTGAGGCCGCGCCTGGTGGTGCAGCAGCTGTACTTTGTTGGCCAGCTGTCCATGGTCATTATCGTCCTCGCAGGTTCGTTCGTCGGCATGGTGCTGGCGCTGCAGGGTTACCGCACGCTGATCCGCTTTGGTGCGGAAGAATCACTGGGTGTATTCGTTGCCCTGGTCAACGTGCGGGTATTGGGCCCGGTGGTGCCCGCATTGCTGTTCGCCGGGCGCGCCGGATCGGCGCTCGCCGCCGAACTGGGTCTGCTGAAAGCCACCGACCAGTTGCAGGCCATGGAGATGATGGCTGTGG
>JBFJJV010000041.1:0-20726 GCA_041635265.1 Panacagrimonas sp. | reverse complement strand
TAGGGTTCAATCGTTGAATCGCTTCGCGATTTATTTTCGTTTTGCTATCGGAACGAATTTTTGATCTTCCGGCCCGTTGTAATTGGCGCTGGGCCGAATAATTTTGCCGTCAATGCGCTGCTCGATGACGTGCGCGCTCCACCCCGCGGTGCGGGCAATGACGAACAGCGGAGTGAACATATCCGTTGGCACACCCATCATGTGATAGCTGACGGCACTGAACCAATCCAGATTCGGGAACATTTTCTTGGCGTCCCACATCACCGTTTCCAGACGCTCGGCAATGTCGTACATCTTCATGTTTTCTTCTTCTTTCGACAGATCTTCGGCGACTTTCTTGATCACCTTGTTGCGCGGATCAGAAACCGTGTAGACCGGGTGACCGAAGCCGATGACTACTTCTTTTTTTGCGACACGCGTTCTGATGTCAGCTTCTGCTTCGTCCGGATTGTCATAACGCTTCTGTATTTCAAAGGCGACCTCGTTGGCGCCGCCATGCTTGGGGCCGCGGAGTGCGCCGATACCGCCGCAAATCGCGGAGTACATATCGGAACCGGTACCGGCGACAACGCGCGAAGCAAAGGTAGAGGCGTTGAATTCGTGTTCCGCATACAGGTTCAGCGAGGTGTGCATCGCCCTGACCCAGGAATCACTGGGCTTTTCGCCGTGCAGCAGGTGCAGGAAGTGCCCGCCGATGGAATCATCATCGGTTTCCACATCAATGATTTCGCCGTTATAGGCGTAGTGATACCAATACAAGAGCATGGAACCTAGGGAAGCCATCAACTTATCGGCGATGTCCCGTGCCCCAGGATGGTTGTGGTCATCTTTTTCCGGCTTCACGCAGCCGAGCACCGAGACGCCTGTGCGCATCACATCCATCGGGTGTGCGGACGGCGGCAGCTGTTCCAGCGCTGCTTTCACCGCTGCCGGCAGACCGCGCAACGCTTTCAGTTTCTTCTTGTAGAAATTCAGTTCTGGCCGGGTCGGCAGCTTGCCGTGAACCAGCAGATAAGCAATTTCTTCGAACTCACAGGTCGTTGCCACATCCAGAATGTCGTAGCCGCGGTAATGCAGGTCGTTACCGCTGCGCCCCACGGTGCACAGTGCAGTGTTCCCCGCGGCCGTACCGGAAAGGGCGACGGATTTCTTGGGCTTAAACCCCGGCTTTGCATTTGACTCGCTCATTTTCTCTCCTGAGATTTCTTTGATTGCACGTCGCGACTCACGCAGCTGCGCAAGTCACAAACTCTGAAATGGTGAATTACTTCTTCGATGCCTCAAACAAGGCATCCAGCTTTTGCTCGAAGCTGTGATAGTCGATCACGTCGTACAGCTCCATGCGGGTCTGCATGGTATCGACAACGCTTTGCTGAGTGCCATTCTTGCGGATGGCACCGTAGACGTTCTGCGCTGCCTTGTTCATGGCACGGAATGCACTCAATGGATAAAGCACCATGCTGACATCTGCTTCGCGCAACTCATCGACCGTGAACAGCGGTGTCGCGCCGAATTCGGTGATGTTCGCCAGCACAGGCACTTTAACGGCAGCGGCAAATTGCTTGTACATAGCCAGATCAGTCATGGCCTCCGGGAAGATGGCATCGGCACCCGCAGCCACGCAGGCCACGGCACGCTCAATGGCCTTGTCCAGTCCTTCGACTGCAAGTGCGTCCGTTCGCGCCATGATGACGAAGTCATCGTCGGTGCGCGCATCCACTGCCGCGGCCACGCGATCAACCATTTCTCCCTGTGACACGATTTCCTTGTTCGGGCGGTGGCCGCAGCGCTTGGCACCGACCTGATCTTCAATATGCATGGCACCAGCGCCAGCCTTGATCAGACTCTTGACTGTGCGCGCCACGTTGAAAGCGCTGGAGCCGAAGCCAGTATCCACGTCGACCAGTAGGGGCACATCGCAGACATCGGTGATGCGGCGCACGTCGATCAAGACGTCTTCAAGCCCGGAGATGCCCAGATCAGGCAAGCCCAGCGAACCGGCGGCGACACCACCACCGGATAGATAGATCGCCTTGAAACCCTCGCGCTTGGCAATCAGGGCGTGGTTGGCGTTGATGGCGCCGACCACTTGCAGCGGCTTTTCAGCCGCCAAGGCAGCGCGAAAACGGGCACCGGCGGAATCGATCATAGGGGTCTCCTGTATGAGTTTGCTCAGTTCTGTCCTGACTTTGCTTCAAGGGACGTGCCAGGGGGCGAAATGATAGCGCTGCCGAGCCCGGGCTGAGGCGAGCGCCGTAAATCCGGCCCTATCTGCGTCGCCACATGCCAGCGTAGTGAATGTTGCAGGCCAGCCCATCGTTTCATATTTTGTTTCATAATGAATTAATGAAACGTCGTGATACAAGCTCTGAAACATCTGTCAGCGACGCCAGACCGGTGATCTGGACCGTCAGCGTGTCGCGCCTGTCCGGCCTGCTGCGCGATGTGACACCAGAATTCGATGCCCGGGCGAAGATCGAAAACATACATCTGGGCTTCGAGCAGGCCGTAACCACGCTGCGCGGTCGTCTGCGTCGCGAACGCTGCGATGTCATCATTGCGGCCGGCTCCAACGGCGCCTACCTGCGCAACCGCATGGACTGCCCAGTGGTGCTGGTGCAGCCGAATGGCTTCGATGTCATGCGCGCACTGGCGCAGGCGCACAGGGTGTCGCCGCGCATGGGCCTGCTGACCCATGAAACCGAAGTAGCGGCCTTTTCAGAATTTCAGAAAAGCTTCGGGCTGGCGATCACACAACGCGCCTTTGTCACTGCCGAGGATGCCCGCACCCAAGTCAGGGAGATGGTGAGCGCAGGATGCGAAGTCATCGTGGGTACCGGCATGGCGGCCGATCTGGCCGAGCGTGCCGGCATCGCGGGCATCCTGCTGTATTCGGCTGACACTATCCGCCAAGCGTTCAATAGCGCCTTGGATATTGCCTCGGCTCTTGGAAGCGTCGAAGGGACGGTCAGCCCCAGAAAACAGCGCTCCGGTCGATCAAAGGCACTCCGATATAGCAGCGCTGATCTGATCGGCGACAGCGCGCCAATGCAGCAATTGCGAAGCCGGATCAGCCGCTTTGGTGCGACTGAGGAAACGGTCCTGATCTGCGGCGAAACAGGGACCGGCAAGGAACTGGTGGCGCAGTCACTGCACGGCGAGAGCGCCAGACACCATGGCCCCTATGTCGCCGTCAATTGCGGCGCCATTGCCGAATCCCTGCTCGAATCTGAGCTGTTTGGTCATGAAGAAGGCGCTTTTACCGGTGCCAGACGTGGTGGCCATACCGGCCTGATTCAAACCGCCAGCGGTGGCACCCTGTTTTTGGACGAAATTGGAGAATTGCCGCTCAATCTGCAGACGCGTTTGCTGCGCGCGCTTGAGGAACGCGAAATCCTGCGTGTGGGGGCTTCGCGACCCGTCTCTGTCGACATCCGCGTAATCGCCGCCACCCACGGCAATCTGCGCAAGATGGTCGCTGAAAAAAGCTTTCGCGCTGATCTGTACTACCGCCTCAACGTACTGCGCCTGGACCTGCCGGCGCTGCGCGAGCGACGCGGCGATTCCGCCCTGCTCGCCAAACAATTTCTGGCCAAGGCACTGCCAAGGTTCAGGCCCGAATGGTCGCAAGAAGCACTCGCGCTGATCGATCATCACAGCTGGCCCGGCAACGTGCGCGAACTGCGCAATCTGATGAATCGCCTCGCCGTATTCTGTAGTCAGGAGACTCGCCTCATCGATGCCCCCCTACTTCGCGCCTGCGCGCCTGAATTGTTCTCGGATTCCGGCGGGGACTCCCAGGGAGAACTCGTCCGCGACCCGCCTTTTCGGCGCCCTCGCGGCGCGCCCAGCCAAGAAACGCTGGCGGAAGTCATGCAGCACGCTGGCGGAGACCGCAAGGCGGCAGCGGCCATGCTCGGCGTGTCCAGAACCACACTGTGGCGCTGGCTGCGGGAGCCTAATTAGACATCAACCCCCGTGCAGGGCTGCACGCGGGCCAGCAGTCGAAGTAAGCTCTGCATTGAACACACTGCGTAAATTAAAAAAGGAGAAGGGAGATGCCACTGCATCCACAAGTCGAAGGTTTGCTGAAACAGTTTGCTGAATCAGGTGGCAAAGGATTTTCCGAGATGAGCGTTCCGGAGTGCCGCGCAACCTTCAAAGGCATGATGGGCATGTTACCGCCCAGTGCCGCCAAGCTGGCAGACGTCTCGGAGCGCAAGATTTCCGGCGGACCCGCTGATGTCGCCGTCCGCGTCTATACGCCGACTGGAAACGGCCCTTTCCCGGCCCTGATGTTCTTCCACGGTGGCGGCTGGGTGATAGGTGATCTGGATACCCACGACAGCGTCTGCCGCGAGCTGTCTGAAGGCGCGAACTGCGTCGTGGTCGCGGTGGATTATCGACTGTCCCCGGAAAGCAAGTTCCCCGCCGCACCGGACGACTGCTTTGCTGCGACCCAATGGGTTGCTGAGAACGCGGCCAGCCTGAAAGTCGACCCCAACAAAATCGGCGTTGCCGGCGATAGCGCGGGCGGCAATCTTTCCGCAGTCACCGCCCTTCGCTGCCGCGACCAGAATGGCCCCAAGCTCAAAGCACAGCTGCTGATCTACCCGGTGGCACGCATAGACGGGGTCGCCAGCAAATCGATGGAAGCCAATGCCAGTGGCTACCTGCTCGAGAAGAAGGACATGGAATGGTTCGCCGGCCATTACCTCGAATCGGATGCCGATGGCGTCAACGTGAACGCCTCCCCCATTCTGGCGAAGAATCTTTCCGGCTTGCCGCCTGCCCTGGTCATCACGGCTGAATACGATCCGCTCCGGGACGAAGGCGAAGACTTTGCTGACGCCTTGCAAGCCGCTGGCGTCCCCACGACGAAAAGGCGCTACGCCGGCGCGATTCACGGCTTCTACGGCTTCTACCCCGTGCTCGATCAGGGGCGAGACGCGATCAATGAGTCCTGCCAGTGGCTAAAGGGCCAGTTCGCCTAAAGCATCTGGCATTTTCGAGCAGCCGTCAGGAAAAGCGAACTTTCCGACGGCTGCACTCCTCGTCCGAAGAGCGAAACCCGGTCACCCGGCGCCAACAACACGATTGCCGAATGACGTCGATTGAGTGGCAACGCACCGATGTGGAAGCCAATGGTCTGCAGCTTCATCTGGAAGCTGCAGGTCCTGAGCAGGCAGAGCCCATCATTCTGGTGATGGGCCTGGGCTGCCAATTGATTCAGTGGCCGGAATCATTGTGTGCCGAATTATTGCAGCGCGGATTTCGCGTGATTCGCTTTGATAATCGAGACATCGGCCTGTCCGAGAATGCCGACCGTGGAATTCCGTTCAACACGCAGGCAGATTTCATTCGCATCCGTCTGGGCAGGCCGGCCGGGCCAGCCAATTACCTTTTGCAGGACATGGCGGCCGACACTATCGGACTCATGGACGCTCTGGGCATTAAACGTGCTCATATTGCCGGGGCCTCTATGGGCGGGATGATTTCGCAGCTTGTCGCTGCGATGTATCCCAAACGCGTACTGAGCCTGAGCTCCATCATGTCGGGCTGCAATCACCCGTGGACGCGTCAGACCGATATCCGCCTGCTGCTGCGCATTGCGAGCGGGCCACCCGACCATGATCGGGAGACCATGATCAATCGCGCCGTAGAAACTTTCAGATTGATCGGCAGCCCGGCCTACCCAACACCGGTGGCGGAACTGCGCGCCTTTGCCGAACGCGCTTTCGACCGAGCCTTCCGGCCTGGCGGCGTCCTCAGACACACCCATGCCATCGTCGCCACCGGCGGCTTTGAAAAGCTCCTGGCTAACGTCAGCGCACCAACTCAGATCATTCACGGCACGGCAGATCGCATGCTGCGCCCGGCCTGTGGCATGCGCAGCGCCCGCTTCATCCCCGAAGCGAAACTCGAGCTGATCGAAGGCATGGGACACGATTGCCCGCAAGCGCTGATGCCGCGCTGGGCCGAACTGATCGCAAACAATGCCGGCCGTGCCTGAGCAGAACGCGCCGAACGAAGTGCGCCAATCTCAGGCTGCTTTTGTCGTTGGCAGAATTGCTTGATCTTGAACCAGATCCGCAACTTGCTCGATTTCAATCAGCCCCTGTTCCAGATAATCCAGCATGCGCTTCACCGATGGCAAGGTTCTGCGACAGGCGATGATGCCGAAATCCAGCGCATCCTCGCGGCTGGTCAGGGTGATGTTCATTGCCATGCCATCGATCACCACTGACACTGGATACAGCCCCTCCACCTCACAGCCCTGCCAGTAGGTTTTGGATCGCGGCCCGGGCACATTGGAAATGACCAGATTGAAGGGCAGCCGCTCTGCACGCGGATTAGCCAGCATATTGACCAGACCGGGCGCCATCAGGGCAACACCATAGCCGAGAATTTCAGCCGGTTTCATTTTGGAAAAACGCTGCTTGCTGTACTCGACCGAGCCCTTGATGCAGCGGATACGTTCGGCTCCGTCGGACAGGTGCGTGCCCAGATTGACCAGCATGAATGCGATCTGGTTGCCGGATTCGCTGGAATCGCGCCGCGTTGACATGGGGACGGCAGCGATCAGCGGCCGCTCCGGCAATGCATTGAGGTCCAGCAGGTATTTGCGCAGGGCGTGGCTGCACATGGCCAGCACGGCATCGTTGACGGTCAAGCCAAGCACCTTGGCCGCTAGTTTGACGCGTTTTAGCGAGTAGCTCTGCGCACAGAACCGGCGCGAAGCACTGACGTTTTGGTTGAGGATGCTGCGCGGCGCAGACAGGCCGGACAGGTAGTCCGAATTTTGCGCACGGTGCGCCTGGTAGGACTTACGCAACTCAGCCGCGATGGCTGGCACATGGGTGAAGGAGACACCCAGCTTTGCCGCCATCCTGGCCGCCCCGGTCACCGGTGCGGTCAACGGATTGCCCGGAAGCTTTCGACGACCCCGCGGCGGCATTGCCCATGTCGGAGGCAGAATATCATCCGCTTTAGCGGACATGGATTTGAGCATCAGGCGCGTGCCTGCAACGCCGTCGGCGACAGCGTGATGCATCTTGGAATAGGTGGCGATTCGTCCGCCCTCTATTCCTTCAATAATATAGGTTCGCCACAGGGGATAGGCGCGGTCCAGATGGCTGGCGTGCATGCGCGACACCATGGACATCAGCTCGGCCATCGTGCCCGGCTTGGGCAACGAGATGTGCACCACGTGCTGATAGATGTCGAACTCCGGATCTTCCACCCAATGTGCCGCACCCAATCGGGAGTGAAGGCGCTGATTGAACGGCGGCAGCGGCGCAGCGTAAGAGCGAAGACGTTCGACCAGTTTCTGCACGTAATCGGCAGGCGCATCGGCCGGTGGTTTCAACAGATTCAGATAGGCGACATGCAGCGGCTGGTTGCGCTTCTCAAGGTATATAAAGCCCAGATCCAGGGCAGTCAGACGTTTCATCAGAGGTCCCATTGAAAATCAATATACGTTTTCATTCGCATGCGATTGTCGTGCCATTGTGCGGATTCCATATGAACCCGATATGACAGCTCCCTCTCGCCGCTGTGCACCGCCGCTCAAAACAGCACCGGCGTGAAATCGAGGCCTGTGTCTGCGCCAATATCCGCTAGACACGGCACCCTCCCTGACGTTCCGCTGGGTCGAACAGATCCAGACCAAGAGCAGACGCTTGGGGAAAATTACAAACTGGTCAGCCAGCGCTCGGGCAGGTGGCTGGCCGCATTGAATGAAACCAGCGTCGGCGATCGCCCTTCGGAATAGACAAACTGACTAAGCGATGCGTTGTAGATTTGTCGCATGAAGGTCGCCAGCATGGCATCAGGCAGCTTCAGGACCTCGCACATGACCGCAGAGATAACACCCGCCGAGGTAACTGCCAGCACGGATTGGGCCGAGCCCACCGTCGCCTGACGAAGCCACTGCGCCACCCGACGCCGAAAGTCCGCAGCAGGCAGGACGCCCTCCATTTCGATCTCACCCGCAGCCCATCGCTCGATTTCCCTGGCGTATAGCAGCGCCGCGGCCTTGCCTTCCAGTTCCTCTCTTCGCTGCTTTTCCACCGAAGCCATGATTTGCTGGCCTTCCGCAAATTCATCCAATGCAGGTTCCGCTGCGCCCTGCCAATCCTGACCGCAAGGTGCCAGCGCTGATTGTGCGCTCAGGCGGTGACGGTCTCGGGGGCCGATCCAGACGCGATCGAACCGCGTGCCGCGCGCCTTGAAGAAATCGCCGACCTTGCCGGCCTGGCGAATACCCAAGTCTGACAGTGCATCATATTTGGCCGCCCCAAACGAGGCCTGTGCGTGACGCAAGAGAATCAGTTTACTCATGTACCTTTCAGACGCAGGCGAAGAAAAGTTTTTGCTTTCCGGCAAGTCAGGTTAGTGTGCCAGCCCGATCATGGTCGTGCCCCTGCCGCTGATGAGAACCCCTTATTCGAATACCTTATCCCTCAGGACGCTTCTGCGTTGGGCATTCGCCTGCGGCGTTTTAGTGCTCAGTCCCCATGTCCAGTCCGCAAATCGCGACAATCTGATTGCTTTTGGCGCGCAAGCCCCCGAGATCGGTGGCCTGATCCTCAATGGTCCGCCAGGGACCAAGCTCTCCGACTATCGCGGCAAGGTCGTTGCGGTCGATTTCTGGGCGACCTGGTGCGCGCCATGTCTTGAATCCATGCCCGAATACGAGCGCATCCGCGGTGAAATCGCGGCGCTGGGCTGGGCAGACCGCTTCGAGATCATCGGAGTTAACGTCGATCGCGACATTCCCAAGGCGCGCAAGTTTCTGCAGCTCAACCCGGTGAGCTACCCAATCATTGGAGACCCGCTCGGCATTGCCATGCAGCGTTTCGGACCCTGGAAGCTGCCGGCCACCTTTCTGCTGACACCGGAAGGCAAGGTTCACATGATCTGGCTGGGCTACGGCGATACTTTTGCCGAACACATCAAGACACTGGCGCTCGAACTCTTGGAAGAGACCGGACTACCCAGAAACCCGGCTGAGTAAGGCCGACGATTCCGGCGTGACAGGGCGGCAATGCGCATAGCAAGCCCGCAAATCACCAGCGCAGCAGCGCCGAACCCCAGGTCATGCCGCCTCCGACCGCTTCGAGCATGACCAGATGGCCGGGCTGAACACGGCCATCGCGCACGGCCAGATCCAATGCCAGCGGCACCGAGGCCGCCGAAGTATTGCCCTGGTGCTCCAGCGTGGTGACCACCCGCTCCGGCGGCATACCCAGCTTCTGCGCGGTGGCCATGATGATGCGGATATTGGCCTGATGTGGCACCAGCCAATCGATGTCTGCACCGGTGATTCCGTTGTGCTCAAGCGTCTCACGACACACTTGATCCAACACTTTGACCGCAAATCGGAACACGGCCTGTCCGTCCATCTTCACGAAGGGGTGGCCCTGATGTTCGCCGCCGTGTACGGTGCCGGGCACGCACAGAATATCGCCCTGTGCGCCCTCGGAATGAAGATGGGTCGACATGATTCCGGGCTGCTCCGACGGCTTCAGAACGACGGCCCCGGCGCCATCACCAAATAGCACGCAGGTACGCCGGTCAGTCCAGTCAAGCAGCCGGGAGAAGACTTCAGCGCCCACCACCAGTGCACATTTGCTTTGCCCGCTGGCGACGAATTTGTCGGCAACGGCCAGTGCGTACACAAACCCGGTGCAGACCGCCTGAACGTCAAATGCAGCGCCCTGCTTGACCCCCAGCTTGCGCTGGAGGATACAGGCGCTCGAGGGAAACACGATGTCGGGCGTTGTGGTGGCAACAATGATCAGATCGATATCACCGACGCTAACGCCAGCCATCTCCATCGCCTTCAGTGAAGCCTGCAGCGCCAGATCGGAGGTCTGCTCACCGATGGCGGCGACGCGCCGACTGCGAATCCCCGTGCGCTGAAACACCCACTCATCGGAGGTATCAATTTGGCTTTCCAGATCCTGATTGGTGACGATTTTCTCGGGCAAATAACTGCCAGTGCCTGCAATTCTGGAGTAACTCATTCTCTGATCTGGGTAAGCAAGTGGCAGTACTATAGTGGCTGAACATCTTGGCGAGGTAATCCATGCGAATTTTAAGCCTAATTTTTCTGGCCCTTTTAGGCATGGAGGCGCAGGCGGCTGATCTCCCGGAGGGGGCAATTCAGATCAGCAGCGACACCATTCCGTGGAAAGTGGGCGCGCCGGGGCTGCCCGCCGGATCAAAAGTAGCGGTCCTGGAAGGCGATCCGAGAAAAGAAGGCATCTTCACAATCCGGGTGAGCGCCCCAGCGGGGGCAAAGATCGTGGCGCACACGCACCCCAAACCTGAACGGGTCACGGTACTTAGCGGCGCTGTTGGCCTGGGCTTCGGCAAGTATTACGATCAGACTCAACTGACGGTCTTTCGAGCCGGCGACTACTATATGACCCCGCCCGGGCATCCTCATTTTCTGAGTTTTGCCGCCGACTCAGTGGTTCAGATCACCGGTGAAGGCCCCTGGGTTGTGACCCCCGTCAAACCCTAATCGGGCTGAGATTGCGCTCAAATCGACGGGAAGAATGCGCCGCGGCACCTTAAATACATTGAAAATTATCTATCTGGCAGTCAAGCTGCCCTTCCCATAGTTGAATCAGGTCCGACGAACAGTAGTAGTCATGGCGATTAATCCTCAGAGCGAGACCAGCGAAGAACCCAAGGGCGTGTTCTTGGGAGGGCTGACACGTCGCCTGGTGGCCGACAAACTGATTAGCGAAGAACACGCGCGCGAGCTGCAAAGCAGGTCCTTGCGAAATGGCATGCCGATCGTCTCGGTTCTGGTCGAAGGAAATAGCGTACCGGCCCTGCGTCTGGCCGAAGCGGCGAGCCAGGAGTTCGGCGTCCCCTTGATGGACTTGTCCGCTTTTGTGGTGGACCCCCAGATCGTCAATTCGGTCAGCGAGAAATTGCTCCGCAAGTGTCATGCGCTGCCACTGTATAAGCGCGGACGAAAATTATTCCTCGCGGTGTCGGACCCGACGAATCTCCAGGCGCTGGACGAGATCAAGTTCGCAACCGGACTCAATACCGAAGCGATTCTGGTCGAGGAAGACAAGCTAGCCAAGGCGATTGAAAGCGCAGCTTCTGCCATGGATACCGGCAGCTTGAATCTTGGCAGCGACGAGGAATTCGCCGAACTGGAAGTCGTCGACACCGACGAAGAAGCGGGCCCCGAAGTTTCTCGCTCGGACGCGGACGAAGCCCCCATCGTCAAATTCGTAAACAAGCTGCTGGTGGATGCGATCAACCAGGGTGCATCCGACATTCACTTCGAACCTTACGAAAAAACCTATCGCATCCGTTATCGCAAGGACGGCGAGCTCAAGGTGGTTGCCAGCCCGCCACAGCAACTGGCTATACGTATCGCAGCTCGCGTCAAGGTCATGAGCCGCCTGGATCTGGCGGAACGGCGTGTACCTCAGGACGGGCGCATCAAATTGCAGGTGTCACGCGCCAAATCCATCGACTTTCGTGTCAGCACTTGCCCGACACTGTGGGGCGAGAAGATCGTGGCCCGTATTCTGGATGCGTCCAGCGCACAGATGGGCATCGACGCACTCGGCTACGAGGAAGTGCAGAAAGAACATTACCTAAAAGCGCTGGAAAAGCCGCAGGGCATGATTCTGGTGACCGGCCCCACCGGCTCGGGCAAGACGGTCTCTCTGTATACCGGCCTCAACATTCTCAATACCGAGGATGTGAATATTTCCACCGCAGAAGACCCAGCTGAAATCAATCTGGTCGGCATCAATCAGGTCAACGTCAATCCGCGCGTTGGATTGACCTTCGCCGCCGCGCTGAAATCGTTTCTGCGTCAGGATCCTGATGTCATCATGGTCGGTGAAATTCGCGACCTTGAAACCGCGGAGATTGCGATCAAAGCAGCACAGACCGGGCATCTTGTCCTGTCAACGCTGCATACCAATGATGCGCCCCAGACTATCTCTCGCATGATCAATATGGGGATTCCGGCATATAACCTAGCCTCCACGCTGACACTGATCATTGCACAGCGGCTTGCGCGCAAACTGTGCCCGAACTGTAAACAACCGGTCGACATACCGCGGCAGGAACTGATCAAGGAAGGTTTTAGCGAAGACATAGTCGATGCCCCAGACTTCAGGATCTACAAGGCTGTGGGTTGCAGTGCTTGCGACCGGGGCTACAAGGGCAGAATGGGCATCTATGAGGTCATGCCGTTCTCGGAAGCCATGGGGCGAATCATCATGGAGGGCGGCAGTGCGATCGATCTAGCCGATCAGTCGCGCAAGGAAGGGAATAACGATCTGCGTGCGTCCGCCCTGCTCAAGGTCAGGAACGGCACGATTGATCTGCTCGAAGCCAATCGCGTCACCATGGCTGACTAGGGTGAAATCACATTAGCAGGGTCGGCATGCAGAATTCGAGGAACTAGAAGATGGCGCAAGCAGCAGTCAAAGAATTCAGTTTTCAGTGGGAAGGCACGGATCGCAAGGGCACCCGCATCAAGGGGACTTCGCAGGGGCCCAACGAAAATGCGGTGCGCATGCAATTGCGCCGCCAGGGCGTCAACCCGATCCGGGTGCGCCGCAATATCGAGCTGTTCAAGACCAAGCGCAAGATCATCAGCGCCGACATCGCCATCTTCAGTCGCCAGCTGGCAACGATGATGTCGGCCGGCGTCCCACTGGTCCAGGCATTGGAGATTGTCGGACGCGGACATGAGAACCCGTCCATGGGCGAACTGATTCTGGGCATCAAGACAAATATCGAATCAGGTCGCAGCCTGGCCGAGTCTCTGGCCCAGTACCCGATTTACTTTGACGATCTCTTCGTGCATCTGGTCGATGCCGGCGAGCGCTCGGGCACCCTGGAGACCCTGCTCGACAAAATCGCGACCTACAAGGAAAAGACGGAAAGGATCAAGAAGAAAGTCAAGAAGGCACTGGTCTACCCTTCTGCGGTCCTGGTCGTCGCCTTTATCGTGACCGGCATCATGCTGTACTTCGTGGTGCCACAATTCCAGTCTTTATTTGAAGGCTTTGGCGCGGACTTGCCCGCCTTCACCCAGATGATTGTGGGTTTATCGGACTTTGTCCGGAATTACTGGTGGATGGTAATCGCCATTGTGGGCGGTTTTTTCTTCACCTTCTTCTACTTCAAGAAACGTTCACTCAAGATGCGGCGCGCGCTGGACAGAATCAGCCTGAAAATCCCGGTCGTCGGAGACATTCTCTACAAATCTGCCGTGGCCCGCTTTGCACGTACGCTGTCGACCATGTTCGCCGCTGGTGTGCCGCTGGTGGAAGCACTGGAATCGGTGGCAAAAGCGTCCGGCAATATCGTGTTCGAAGATGCCATCGTCAATATGAAGGATCAGGTCTCCTCGGGACAGCAGCTGCAATTGTCCATGCAGCAGGCCGGCATATTTCCCTCCATGGCAGTACAGATGGTAGCGATCGGCGAAGAATCGGGCTCGCTCGACGCGATGTGCGCAAAAGTTGCCGAATTCTACGAAGAGGAAGTGGACAATCTCGTGGATTCGCTGACGAGTCTGCTGGAGCCGATGATCATGGCGGTGCTCGGTGTTCTCGTCGGCGGTCTCGTCGTCGGCATGTACCTGCCGATCTTCAAGCTGGGCCAGGCAATCTGATTCCGGCTGCAGTATTTCTTACCCCACGGGTCACACGCACTTGTCCAAAGCAGGTGCTGAATTCGATATTGATTTATCAAAGGCAGGCGTGTTGAACACATCCCACTATGGTCATGTTTGAGCTACTCGCCAGCAGCCCGACAATGCTGACCGTGTTTGTCGCCCTGATCGGACTCTGCGTCGGCAGTTTCCTCAACGTCGTGGCCTACCGCCTGCCCAAGATGATCGAGCAGGAGTTCGCTGAAGCCTGCCGCGAGCAGTACGGCGCCCCCGAAGACGACGGCAAGCCGCCCATCAGTCTGTCTAAACCTGCATCCGCCTGCCCCAGCTGCAATTCGAGAATCAAGATCTGGCATAACTTGCCCGTCATCGGCTGGCTGATGTTGCGTGGAAAATGCGCGTCCTGTTCATCGCCAATTTCGATTCAGTATCCCCTGGTCGAACTGCTGACCGGCATTTTTTCGGTGGTCTGCGTATGGCGCTTCGGCTATTCCATTGAACTGCTTGGCGCCTTGTTGCTGACCTGGTCACTGATTGCGCTGACCGTCACGGATCTGCGCACCATGTTTTTGCCGGACAACATCACGCTGCCGCTGCTATGGCTGGGACTTTTGCTGAGTGTGAAGCCGGTGTTTGCCGATCCGGTCGCGGCAATCACCGGTGCGGCAGTCGGCTATCTCATCCTGTGGAGCATTTACTGGGCGTTCAAATTGCTCACCGGCAAGGAAGGCATGGGATACGGCGACTTCAAACTGATGGCCGCCCTCGGTGCCTGGCTTGGATGGCAGAGTTTGCCGCAGGTCATTCTTTTGTCGGCCGTGGTCGGCGCCGCGGTTGGCATCTCCCTGATGGCGGTCCGAAAAGCCGAGTGGTCATCTAAGATCCCCTTCGGCCCCTACATCGCCGGCGCGGGGTGGATTGCCCTGATCTGGGGCGATCAGATCAACCGCTCCTATCTGGGCATCGCAGGCCTTGGCTAGTCCCTTCCGTGTCGGATTGACCGGCGGCGTTGCCAGCGGGAAATCGCTGGTCAGCAGCCTGTTCCGGGATCTGGGAACCCCGGTTCTCGACGCCGACCAGGTGTCGCGGGAAATCGTCCAGATTGGGGAACCCGCCTTGGACGAAATCGCGGCCGAGTTCGGCGCGGGTGTGCTGCTGGCAGATGGGAGCCTCGATCGGCGGCGCTTGCGCGAATTAGTATTCACTGACGAGGTCGCGCGGCGGCGCCTTGAGAAAATTACCCATCCGAAAATTCGGCAGAGAATCCATGAGTGGATAGACGCGCAGACCGCGCCCTACTGCATTCTGGAAAACGCCATTCTGCTCGAATCCGGAATGGATCGGCTGGTCGATCGCGTGTTGCTTGTCGATGTCAGCGAAGAGCTGCAACGCAGCCGTCTCATGCAGCGCGACAGCATCGAATCTGCGTTGGCCCAGAAGATGCTGTCTGCCCAATGGTCGCGTGAACAGCGGCTCGAACGCGCCGATGACGTTCTCCGCAACGATGCAAAACCCGAAGATGCACGCAGGCGCGTAAAAGCGCTGCACAAGCAGTATTTGCAGATGTCGTGCGCAAATGATGCGTCCTGAGGCGCCATTCAAAGACGTCCGTTGCTCATGGATGTGCGCTGAGTCACAATCGGCGCCTTATTTCCCCATCGGTGAGGCGTGAACCCAAGTCCAGATGTCATCGTGTTCGAGCAGCCGCTGACCGAGCGGATCAGGACTTTCCTGCGCCTCGAATTCCTCTTCGCTGAATACGAGCACCATCGGGCGGATGACTCTCCCTTCAGCGCCCGCGCGCGCCTGAACGCTCTGCTCGACATCCTGACCGTCCTGGGGCGCTCTGATCTCAAGAAAGACATCGTCAAGGATCTGATGGAGCAACAGACGGTCCTGACTCGACTCGGGAATCGGCCCGGCGTGGACGACGCGCGGCTGCAAAGCGTGCTGGCCGAGATCAAGATCGCGCTCAATAATCTCCAGCAGCTTGCGACTCAGTTTGCCTCTACTGCGCTGAGAGACAACGAATTTTTGATGTCGATCATGAACCGCAGCACCATCCCTGGCGGCACCTGCGCATTTGACCTTCCGGCCTATCACCACTGGCTCGCTCAGCCGTCCGAAAAAGTCGGCAGGGATATCGACGCCTGGTTTGCCGATCTGGTCCCTTTTGCCCAAGCCATCCTGCTTGACCTGCGGCTCCTCCGTGGCAGTGTTCCGGTCGTGGATGCCGTCGCCAAGGGCGGCACTTACGTCCATTCGCCACAAAGTGCGTGCACCCTATTGCGGGTCTTTATCCCCAGACAGGCCGCCGCATACCCGGAGATTAGTGCAGGCAGCCATAGATTCACCATGAGATTCATGGAGTTGCGCGACGTCAACCAGCGCGCCGCGCAATCCCGGGACGACGTCCATTTCAAACTTCAGTGCTGCGCCTTCTAGCTGGGGCGCTGAGCCCGGCATAGGGTCGAAGCGGCGCTAGATCTCGACCATGTCGAAGTCGGATTTTGCCGCCCCGCAATCTGGACAGGTCCAGCTCTCGGGCACATCGTCCCAAGCTGTTCCCGGCGCAATGCCTTCATCTGGCAGGCCTCTGGCTTCGTCGTACTCAAAATCACACACCAGACAACGCCATCTTTTCATCAAAATTCTCTTCCAAAAGTAGGCCGGTCGCTGATTGGACCAGCAAAGGGGAGAGATTTTAGCCCGTATTTCTCGCAAGTGGATCGCCCTGCGGAGGCAGGTCGAGGGCGCGCGGCGCGCCGAACTCAGTGCAGACGGCGCTGTGCAGGCGCGGCAAGCCCGGAGCAGATACCGCTGTGTCGGGCGCGGCTGCTGGCAAGCTGGGGTTTCTGCTGCGCACAGCGGGGAGGCCGCATGAGAGCCCCGGAAAGTCCCCCGCCCGTTTGTCTAGGCCGGATACACACCGAGGGCTTGACGCTCTATGCCAAATTACAGGCAAAAGAAAACCGGGCGGTAAACCGACCCGGCTAGGGGGGGAGAGACTGGTTGCAAGCTCTCGGGCTGCTCAAGGTACGCTGCGCGCGCCTTAATTGAATTTTCCTGACGGCGTTGGATTTAGGGGGCTTATCTGCCTGCACCGCGTCCGACACCCCCATCATGGTTTCGGCCGGCCTGCTTGTCCATGCGATACGGATAGGCGGTCGCCGCTGACCGATAGCCGTCGAATCGCGGTCAGATTCCGTCATCACGACAGCGTTTCGGAGGGATGCGCCATTCCTGCACCACATGACGATACTGCCGATGCCCGATAAACTCCGCGCGCGTTCACGGTTGGATCGGCGAGAAGCCGCGCTCTGCTACTCCGCGCTGGCATGCCAACAGCACGACGTCCACAGAATAAATCACCTGCTTTCACACTCCCTCCTGATGAAATCCCAATTGCACACCTTGCTCGGACAAGCGCTTTCGGCGCTTTCCACGCGACTTGAGCTCGAAGTCGATATGCCCGCCAGAATGCAGATCGACGCCGCGCGGGACTCGCGTCACGGGGACTTTGCGAGCAATCTCGCGCTGGTCATCGCCAAACCCCTCAGGAAGAAGCCCAGGGAAGTTGCGCAACTGCTGATTGATCACCTGCCTGCTTCTGACCTGATAGAGAAGGCCGAAATTGCTGGCCCCGGCTTCATCAATTTCTTCATGGCTCCGGCAGCGTTTCAGGGGGTGGTCAAGGAAATCCTGAACGAAGGGGCGAGCTACGGGCGGGCAAAATCGCCTGACAAGGGAAAAATCCTCATTGAGTATGTCTCGGCCAACCCGACGGGCCCGATGCATGTGGGACATGGCCGCGGCGCAGCCTACGGCGATTCCCTAGCCAATATCCTTGCCGCAACCGGCTGGCAGGTTCACCGCGAATACTACGTCAATGATGCCGGCAGGCAGGTCGATATTCTTACCGTCAGTGTATGGCTGCGATATCTGGAAATCTGCGGTGAATCCATTGCTTTCCCAGCTCGGGCTTATCCTTCCGATTACGTCCGAACCAGCAGCGAGGCGCTGATACGTGCCCACGGCGATGCCTTTGTTCGGCCGGCAAGCGCGGTGACGCAGGGATTGCCGACCGAAATCGTAGCGAGCGAATCTGCTAGCGAAAGCGAGGCGGCCAAGGCCAAAACCAGCCAGGAGCAATATCTCGACGCCTTGATCCAGCGCGCGCGCAACTTGCTGGGTGAGGCGCTGTACGCGGCCATTCAGTCGGCGGCATTGGAGGACCAATTGGCCGCGATTCGCAGCACGCTGGAATCCTTTGGCGTCAGGTTTGATCAATGGTATTCGGAGCGAAGCCTGGTTGACTCCGGACTTGCGCGAAGCGCCATCGCGCGACTTCAGGGTGCGGGTCACGTTTATGAAAAAGATGGCGCCACCTGGCTACGGACCAGTGATCTGGGCGACGAGAAGGATCGTGTACTGTTTAAGGCTGACGGGGCTGCGACCTATTTCGCAAACGATCTCGCTTATCACATCGACAAACTTGATCGCGGATTTCCCACACTGCTGGATGTCTGGGGCGCGGATCATCACGGTTACATTGCGCGGGTCCGTGCAGCAATTGAAGCATTGACCGGAAACAAAGACGCCTTGCGTGTTCAGTTGATGCAGTTTGTCACGCTCTCTTCAGGCCGCATGGGCAAGCGCAGCGGAAATTTCGTGACCTTGCAGGACTTGATTGACGAGGCTGGCAGGGACGCGACGCGCTTCTTTTACCTGATGCGGTCTCACGATCAGCATCTCGAATTCGATATCGAACTGGCGCGATCACAGTCCAATGACAACCCTGTGTACTATGTGCAATACGCGCACGCGCGCATTTGCTCGGTCTTTCGTCAGTTACAGGAGAAAGGACAGATTTTTGATGCCGATCAAGCCGAAAAATGCTTGCACCGGCTGACTGAGCCGCAGGAAAAAGCATTGCTGACGGTGCTGCAGAAATACCCGCAGACTCTGGGCACTGCGGCAAGTCAACACGCCCCGCATCAGATCGCTTTTTATTTGCGCGAGGTCGCCGATGCGCTTCATAGTTACTACAACGCGCACAAATTCCTGGTTGACGACGGAGAGCTTCAAGGCGCCCGGCTGGCGCTGATCGCGGCAACGCGGCAAGTTCTGGTCAATGCGCTGGGCTTGCTCGGCGTCTCCTATCCCGAGAGCATGTAAGTCTGGCCGAGCCATGAACTTTGTGAACAGTCGAAACTCTGATAGCAAAGGACATGGTCCAGCAATTTTTCATTTCACCTGACTAATATTTTTTGATGGCAAAGGATTACGCTTCGCGCGGGCGCCGCTCCTCCGCATCGCCTGCCAGACTTCCGGGCTGGATATGGCTGCTAGCCGGGCTGTCCTTTGGACTGGTCGTCGCCACTGCGGTGTATATCGGCCGGCCGCCAGAGCCCATTCCATCCGGCACGGTAACGGCCGCTCCCAAGAAACCCCGGCCGAAAATTGATATCCCCCCCAAGGAAGAACCTCGGTTCGGCTTTTATACCTTGCTCGAGTCTGAGCAGGTGGTGGTCTCAGGTGATCCGACACCGGCACCTCAGACGGCCAAGCAGAAGCCCAGGGAGATAGAGACAAGCATCCCGGTCGCGACGGAAACGGTCGAGGAGTCGAACCCGGCGACTCCAGGGACGCCGGCACAAACGAACGAAAAATACCTGATTCTCGCGGGCTCATTTCGGGATGCCAGTAACGCGGAAAAACATAAGGCCACACTCGCCCTGACTGGAATCGAAGCCGGGATCGAAACGGTACAAGGGCAGGACAACGTGACCTGGCACCGTGTTCGTATCGGTCCGAGAAACAGTCTGGAAAGCGCGAAACTGGCCGTGGATCAGCTAAAAATCAACGGCTTTGACGGTCGTGTCGTAACGGTAAAGTAAATTCCGCTCCCAAGCGTCTCCATTGTGGCCTTCGTCTGGCCTCTGCCTTAAGCCGCTGCCCCCGGGGCGGCCCTATTTCTCCATGGGGCATCAAACTAGCGTCGACTGCGATCTCTTCAAAGCTTGAACAAAGCACTGCGGACTGCAACGAGCAACTTAATCACGAACAACACGAAATCCAACGATATTGAGCGTGGAATTCGGTGCGTTCGCCGTGCGATCAGCTGAGCGCAGATTGCGGGTGGCATCGCCCCAGGACCCGCCCCGAACGACACGACGGGAACACGCGACCGGCTCATTGGCGGCACCATCTTTCGGCGCTGAGCGGTAACTGCCGTAGCAATCCTGCGTCCACTCCCACACATTGCCCGCCACGTCATACAAACCAAAGGCATTGGGGCGAAAGCTGCCTACTATCGCGGTATATGCGTGTCCATCATCGCAATTGAACGTACTCCATTTGGGCTTGCGTTTCTTGGCCTGCGCATCAGCGACATTGCCGTAACTGCAGGCTGCTGATCCGTCGTCGCCCCAGGGATAGGCCGTTCTGGCACCGGCCCGGTGCAGATACTCAAATTCAGCCTCTGTGGGCAATCGATAAGGCTTGCCGCTGCGGCTAGTCAACCAACGCACAAAGCGCTGTGCATCATTCCAGCTCACGTTGATGACTGGTCGGCGACCGCGGCCGAAACCACCATCCGATGGATTGGCTCTGCAGGCCCCGGCGCTGGCACAGCGGTCCCACTCATCGAACGTCACCTCGTAGCGCCCGGCATAGAATGGTGCGAGTCTGAGATTACGCAGGGGAAGCTCGTCTGACTCGCCATTGCCGCTGATGTCTCCCATCTCAAAGTTGCCGCCGGCAACGCGGACGATCTCCGGGCAACCGCTGCAGTCGCGCGTGCCGCCGGCAGACAGTCGGGGCGAAGGCGGCTCTGGCTTCAGCGCCGGGATTGGCGCTGCTTGTGCTGCCGGCTTCGGCGCTGCGAATGGCGTCACCGCTTGGGGGGCCGCCGGTTCAGGCGCAGACTGCGGTTCGGGTGCTGGTTTTGGCGCGGGCGCTCGCTCTACTGCGGGCGCAAGTGCCGCCTGCTTGGGTGCGGCTTTTTGCGCCCGGGCCAACTTGGTCGTTGGCGCATCGATTTCGG
>JBFJJV010000040.1:0-20803 GCA_041635265.1 Panacagrimonas sp. | reverse complement strand
CTGGCGAAACAGGCGCCAACGCATCTCACGGTGCCCTCGGGCCAGCGCCATGCACTCAAATATGCAGCGGGCGCGCCGCCGGTTCTTGAGGTCAAACTTCAGGAGATGTTCGGCAGCAGCCAGACCCCAGCTGTGTGCGATGACAAAGTCAGAGTGGTTCTGCACCTGCTTTCACCGGCGCGCAGACCTATCGCCGTAACCGACGATCTCGCGGGATTCTGGTCGCGTGGCTATATTGAAGTGCGCAAAGAAATGCGTGGTCGTTACCCGCGCCATCCCTGGCCGGAAGACCCCAGGGCGGCGTCGGCGACGCACCGGGCTAAGCCACGCGGCAGCTGAGTCCGTATCATGAGCAAGCGATGAATCCAGTGCACAAACATCTTGCGATCCGCGCGCTGCGCCGCAGCGGTGTCATCGCCTATCCTACCGAAGGGGTCTGGGGCCTGGGTGCCGATCCCTGGGATGAGCTGGCCTGCACGCAAATATTGCAGATCAAGCAACGCAGCTGGACCAAGGGACTGATTCTCGTCGGATCCCGGCCCGAGCAGTTCATCGACTTTATTTCGGTGCCTTCGAAAAAATCCTGGGACCACGCATTGCAAAGCTGGCCGGGGCCGGTCACCTGGGTCTTTCCCAAGAGCGCGCTCGCGCCGGCCTGGATCACGGGCGCACACGACAGCATCGCGGTGCGGGTAAGCGCACACCCCCTGGTCCACGATTTATGTGAGGCGTTCGGAGGGGCGCTGGTTTCAACCAGCGCAAACCCTTCCAGCCGTCTGCCCGCCATGTCGGCCACCGCAGTGCGCCTGTATTTCGGCCACCAGATTCAGGCGCTGGTACCCGGTGCACTCGGCGGACGGGGTGTGCCGAGCAGCATTCGTAACGCGCAAAGCGGAAAGATATTGCGGTGAACGAAATGCCCCTCAGTTCCGAACCCGTCGAACGCTGGCTGCAGGCATTCCAGGAGCGTCTATGTGCGTCGCTGGAATCGCTGGATGGCTCAGCGCGTTTTGGACGCGACCCCTGGGAGCGTGCCGAGGGTGGTGGCGGTGTCAGTCGAATTCTCGAAGGCGGCGACTTGTTCGAGCGCGCGGGCGTTGGCTACTCGCTGGTTCACGGCGATCGCCTGCCGCCTTCGGCCAGTGCTGCGCGGCCCGAGCTGGCGGGTCGAGGATTCAAGGCCATGGGCGTGTCACTGGTACTACATCCGCGCAACCCTTATGTGCCGACCACACATCTCAATGTGCGCTTTCTGGTAGCCGAAAAATCTGGCGAGGCCCCGGTGTGGTGGTTTGGCGGCGGCTATGATCTCACGCCCTACTATCCTTTCGAAGAAGATGCCGTGCATTGGCACCAGACGGCGAAGACGGCCTGTGACGGCATTGATCCGGGGATTTATCCGCAGCTGAAGCAGCGCTGTGATGAGTATTTTTATCTGAAGCACCGCAAGGAGACGCGCGGTATTGGTGGCCTGTTCTGTGATGACTGGACCCTCGGCGGTTTCGATCAGAGTTTCGCGCTGATCCGCGCCATCGGCGACAGTTTTCTGCCGGCTTATTTGCCGATTGTCGAACGTCGCAGAGGCAGGGCCTACGGCGAGACGCAACGAGACTGGCAATTGATCCGGCGCGGGCGTTACGTGGAGTTCAATCTGGTCTGGGATCGCGGCACGCTGTTTGGCTTGCAGTCCGGGGGGCGCAGCGAGTCCATTCTGATGTCAATGCCACCGGAGGTGCGCTGGCGCTACGAATTCGTTCCGCTTGCCGGCTCGCCCGAGGAAGAGCTGATCCATCATTATCTGCAGCCGAGAGATTGGCTGAAACTCAAGGCCCGAGCAGCTGAATCATGACGCTCACTGATCTACGTTATCTGGTCAATCTCGACAAGGAGAGACACTTTGGCCGCGCTGCAGAACGCTCTTTTGTTTCGCAACCGACTCTCTCTGTTGCGATCAGGAAACTCGAAGAGCAGCTGGGGCTGACCCTGTTCGAGCGGACCCCCGGCGAGGTGCGACCGACGCCGGTGGGCGAGAAAATTACGGCGCAGGCCAGGCGCGTGCTGTCCGAGGTTAAGTTGATTGACGATCTGGCGCGGGAAGGGCAGGACGAACTTGCCGGACCACTTCGTTTTGGTGCGATCTATACGGTGGCGCCTTATCTGCTGCCCTATATTGTTCCGCGACTGCGCAGCGGGCACCCTCGCATGCCGCTAGTGATTGAGGAGAACTTCACGGCGCGTCTTCTTGAGCAACTTCGTGATAATGAAATCGACGTGATTCTTGCTGCCCTGCCGATTGATCAGGCCGGACTCTGCACCTGGCCGGTCTATGACGAAGACTTTTCGGTGATGATGCCGGCCGATCATCGTTGGGCCAGGGATCGCGAAGTGTCTGCCCGAAATCTGGCTGAAGAACGGCTGCTGCTGCTGGGTCCTGGCCACTGCTTTCGTGATCAGGTCATCGATGCCTGCCCCAAGTGTGTGGACCCGGAAGGGCCCGGACTGCGCCCACAAACTGGCAGCAGTCTGGAGACTATCCGACATATGGTGGCGGGTGGACTGGGAGTAACCGTGCTGCCAAATTCATCGTTCGAGAATCGTCCGCCAGAAGAGACGCCGCTGGTCGTCGCCCGCCCCTTCGCCGGCAAGGCGCCGTCACGGTGTATTTCGCTGGTTTGGCGCAAGACCTATCCGCGAATCAAGGCCATCAATGCGCTGCGCGAGGCGATTCTTGACAGCCCGATCAAGGGCGTGAAGTTGACGCCCGAATCCCAGATTCAGGAGACCTGAGTCGGCGGCGTTGGAACCGGGTCTCCGGGGCGTCGACCGGACTTCTTCGGTACCAGATGAGAAAGATGTGGCTGGTGTCGCTGACGCTTGGCCCGCACACGGCTGAGAGCTGACAGCGCTTCGCGATCTTCCTTCGTGCGGACTAGTCCGAAGCTTTCCTTGATCAGGCGGATGCACGGCCCCTGCGGCGTTTGTTCCAGTGCCACATAGCCAGTTTTTCTAAGTAACTCAAGACCTTCTATCAAGTCTCCGCGACGCAGCATGGACTCTCTCCAAGCCGTCAGCAACTCGGGCATGGAGATGCTGCAGCCAGCTGTGACGCCCTTGATGGTCAATACGCGGTAAATGGCGAATGTGATCGCTTTGGGCGTGACTTTCATTGACAGGTCCTGAGAATCGGGTCCCAATCGGACCCCCTTGGCATGCTGATTTCCCCTGCAAGCAGCTTATACCGCCGATGTCGCGATTTCATCTCCCCTGATTAGGGCCACAGCATGTGAATCCCTACTGCCGCCAGCAGCAGGGCAAACGCCAGTTGCAGGGCGCGAGCAGACAGTCGGTGTGCCAGTCGTGCGCCCAGTGGCGCGCACAGCGAGCTGGTAACGGCCAGAGCGACAAAGCCGCCGCCGCTGACGTAGCCGAAGGCTGGCGAAGGCACGCCCTCAGCGCCCCAGCCCGCCACGACGTAGCCGGCCGCGCCGGCCCAGGCGATCGGAATGCCGCCAGCCGCTGCGGTTCCAACGGCCTGCCTGAGTTCAAGACCGCGCAAGGCGAGATAGGGCGCGGTGAGCGAGCCGCCGCCGATGCCGACCAGGGATGACAGCAGCCCGAACAGGCCGCCGACTCCTAGCAGCTCAGCAGGTTTGGGCAAGGACAGATTTTGCATGTCGCTGAATCTGTAGTTGACAGCCATCTGCAGCGAAATCAGTAAACTGCTGACACCCACCAGACGTTTGAGCGTTGCTCCGGGCAGAACGTCAGCGACAAAAGCGCCGATCAGAGCGCCTAGGGCCAACGCCGGCCCGTAGAATGCCAGAACGTCCCAGCGTACCCCGCCGCGAACATGATGCGAGCGGGTCGAACTCGCCGAACTCAGCGCGATCACTGCCAGAGACGTCCCGACCGCGACGTGCACCACGATGTCTGCCGGCACGCTCTGACCCGACAATATAATGATGAGCGCAGGCACCATGATCATGCCGCCGCCCACACCGAACAGACCAGCCATCACACCCGCGACGGCGCCAGTCAGCAAGAAAATGATCATTGTCTCCATGGGTCGGCGGCGATTCAGGCGTAATTCGTACAATGGGAGCGGAATCCTACGCAGCTGAACAACTTCATGCTTCGCAAATTTATCCTTATTGCCGCATTTGTCCTGCCCGGCGCTCTTCATGCTGGGTCTGCCGACCCCCTCGCACAGGGCAGGGAAGCTTTTGTATCGGCGCTGCCCGGCATCGCGCGCGGAGAGACGGCCGCGAGCGATTCTGCTGCATTGCGCGCCTATCCGCTCTACCCCTATTTGTTGGCTGAAAGACTGCAGTGGAGTCTGGCCAGGGCCGAACCCGCTAACGCGATGGATGTGTCGATTGCCGCGTTTCTCAATCAATATGGTGACGCGCCGTGGACACGGCGCCTGCGTAGCAAATGGTTGCGAGCACTGGCCAAGCGGCAAGATTGGAACCTTTTTCTTGCCAACTACCTAGAGCCACGAGCGGATGCCGCTTTGCGCTGTCAGGCGCTGAACGCGCAGATTGCGATTCAGCCGAGTGCGGCACTGATTGAGCCCGCACTGATGTTGTGGCGCAATGGAAGTTCTATGCCCGAGGCCTGCACGCAGGTATTCAACTGGCTCAAACTCAGTGGCGCGCTGGACGTTAATGAAATCGCCAAGCGTGCACGATTGGCTCTGGAAGCTCAGAACGTGTCGGTTGCCAACTTTGTCATCAAGATGCTTCCAGCGCATCAGCGTGGCAGCTTTCAGCAGTGGAGCAATGTGCTTTCCAATCCCTCAGCGCATTTGGAAAGCGCGCTTCAGGCCGGTCTGGAGCCGCAGGCTGCGATCGATGGCTTTGCCAAGATTGCGCGTTCAAGTCCCAGCACGGCGATGGCCATCCTCGGGCGCATCGAGCGGCGATGCGGCAATCCCTGCAGCCTGCCTTCTCCTGGAGGCATCGGTGAGATGCGGCGGGAGATTGCTCTGAATCTGACCTGGAGTCGTAAACCGGAGACGGTGGATCAGTTCCGCCTTGTGCCCGCTGCTGCCCTCGACGAGCGCGGTCATGAATGGCGCGTACGCGCCGCGCTGTGGGCCGGGGAGTGGAACCTGGCGGCAAATTGGATTGCAGAGATGCCTGCAGAGATGCTGGAAGATCCGCGCTGGCGTTACTGGCGCGGGCGCTCGGCGGAAAAACTCGGGCACAGGGAAGCGGCAGATGCCGATTACCAAAGCCTGATCCGAGAGAACGGCTATTACTCCGTCTTGGCGGCCGAACGTCTTGGCCAGAAATTCACGCCGCACGATCGAAAACTTCCGGGTGACCCGATGGTGCGCGCCCAGATTGCAGCGTCGCCGGCGATGGTCCGGGTGCGCGAAGCCATGCGCGTGGAGCAGAAAAGCTGGGCCATCACGGAGTGGAAAGAGCATATTGAAAACAAATCTCCCCAGCAGATCATTGAGATCGCTCGAGTGCTCTCCGACTGGGGTCTGCACTTATTGGCCGTAGCCAGTGCAACACAGGCGAAAGTTTTTGACGACTATGAGCTGCTTTATCCGCGACCTTTCAAGCATGAGTTGGCGGGCGCTGCCAAGCGCGTGAATCTCCCCGAGCATTGGGTATGGGGTGTGCTGCGCCAAGAAAGCCTGTATGAAGCAAATGCACGCTCTTCCGCCAATGCACGTGGCCTGCTGCAGTTGCTGCCCACCACGGCGCGCCATGTGGCGCGCCGCAACGGTTTCCCGCAGCCGACACTGGATGACCTGAACGATCCGGCAACAAATCTTCTGCTTGGCACCGCCTATCTTCGTGAACAATTCGACACTTTTGGCGGGCGTTTCGTTCTGGTTTTGGGTGCCTACAACGCCGGACCGGGTGCGGTCCGGCGCTGGCTGCCGGAGCAGCCGCTGGAGACGGATGTCTGGGTTGAAAACGTGCCATTCAATGAAACCCGCAGCTACATTCAGCGGATCATCTGGCACAGCACGGTGTTTGGCTGGCAGTCGACCGGCAAAGCGCAGCGGATCACGAACTGGCTCACGCCGATTTCGTCCGATCTGACACCGATTCCACGGGCAGATTGAAGTCCTCATGAAATGCTATCTGGTCGGTGGCGCAGTACGCGACAGGCTGCTTGGACTGCCGGTCAAGGACCGAGACTGGGTGGTGACCGGCGCAACCCCGGAACAAATGAGCGCCGCCGGCTATCGGGCGATGGGCAAGGATTTTCCTGTGTTCCTGCATCCTCAAAGCAAGGAGGAATATGCGCTGGCGCGCACCGAACGCAAGTCAGCTCGCGGGTATCAGGGCTTTACCTTTCACACGGGTCCAGAGGTCTCTCTGGAAGATGATCTGTCGCGCCGCGATCTCACTATCAATGCCATCGCTCAGGACGAGAACGGGACGCTGATCGACCCGCACGATGGGCAATCCGATCTTGCAGCGCGCTTGCTACGTCATGTCTCTCCCGCCTTTGCCGAAGATCCGGTACGCATTCTGCGAATCGCGCGTTTTTCAGCTCGTTTTGCCACCCTCGGCTTTTCGATTGCTGAAGAGACCATGGCGTTGATGAAAGACATGGTCGCCGCAGGCGAAGTAGATCATCTTGTCGCAGAGCGGGTGTGGAAGGAATGTGAGCGCGCCTTGATGGAGACAACGCCGTCAAAGTTTTTTGAAGTCCTGCATGAGTGCGGCGCACTGGCGCGCGTGATGCCAGAACTGGCGGCATTATCAGGGGTGCCGCAACGGGCGGATTATCACCCCGAGATCGATACCTTGGTGCATACGCTGATGTGTGTCGATGCGGCGGCGCGCGCGGGTTATGTGCTCGACGTGCGCATCGCCGCGCTTCTGCACGATCTGGGCAAGGCGCTCACGCCAGAGCACATTCTGCCGGGGCACCGGGGCCATGACGAAGCGGGCTTGCCGCTGGTCGAAGCCTTCTGTACGCGACTGCGGGTACCCAACAATGCGCGCGAACTGGCGCTGCGCGTGACCCGTGATCATTTGCTCGTTCATAAGGTGCGAGAGCTGCGGCCGCGCACATTGCTCGGATTGTTGGAACGCTTTGGCGCATTCAGGCAGCCGGATCGATTCGAGCTGGCGCTGCAGAGCTGCGAATGCGATGCACGTGGGCGGCTGGGTTTCGAGGACTGCGAATATTCTCAGACAGATTATTTGCGGGAAGCTGGTATTGCCGCACAGATCAGCAATGCAGATATCATCAGGGATGGATTCAAAGGTGCCGCGATCGGCGCCGAGATCACTGCGCGGCGCACGCGGCAGCTTTCTGCATGGAAGGCCGAACAGGCTACTGGCCGTTAAGCAGCCAGTCGTACTCGTAGTCGCTGATCTTTTCGAGGCGCGAGAGCTGGTTTTTTAGTGCGGGATCTGCGTACCGCATCAAATGCTGGATGACGGCGGCGTCAGTGCCGCCGAAGTCATCGGCAAACCATTGGTAAATACTCGAGACTCGCAGCGTTCCGTCTTGCCTAATTTTGACGCCGCGCGGGTGGTTGATGAAAGTGTGTGCAGCGCTCTCCAGCTGCGCCTCCATATTGCCTGCGGTGTAAATGTCCGCGGACAGATTGGGGCAGCCAAGCGCTGCGCAATTCAGCGCGTAATGGATGCGCGGGTCTTTCCAGATGGGCCGAAGGATTCGATGCTCGATGTCATCCAGCGAAAGTGTCTGCTCTTCAACCCGAATCAGCTTGGCGCCCCACGGGCCCTTGCTGAACCAGCCGGGTGTGATGTCAATACTTTGAATGCTGCTGACGGGAAACCATTCCATCACCAGCTTGACGGTCTGCGCGTTGTATAAATTGATCCAGTAAGCGCGTTGCTCAGCGCGCCTGAGTGTGGATACCGGAATTCGCCGCAGATCATCCAGATAAATTCGCAGGTAGCCACGGTCGCTCGGCGAGACTGCGCCGTAGCGAACGCGATTGATTCCGTCGCTCCCTTCGACCAGGTAAGTCGAAAGGAATTTTTCCCAGATCGAGTGATTGATGACCCGCGCAGAACTCTCGTCATGCAGGGTCCAGCGTTCCCACAACTCTGATTTGGGCGCTGACCAGGCGGGGCTGGAAACCAGCAAGCTCAGGCAGACAAGCGCGTCGCGGAGCATCGATTGCAGCGTCTTCATCTCGGCCTGGGTGCGCTGTGCTCGACGAGCCAATTCAGTACATCCTGAGTCACCGTGTCGCGGCAGCGCTCGTTGAGCAGTTCGTGGCGAGCGCCTGCGTAGGACTTCAAGGTCAAGTGAGAAATACCCGCCTTGGTATAGGCCTGAGCAAGCGCCTTGGGGCCCTTGCCTTTTCGGGTGGAGGGATCGTCTTCACCTGAAATGATCATGATTGGCAGGCCTTTCGGGATACGCGCCAGTCGCGCCGGTTTTCGCAGCCGACCCCCGATGGTCAGCAGTTCTGACCAGAGCTCGCTGGAGGCCTGAAATCCACAATGCGGGTCATTGATATAGCGATCGACCTCGTCGGGGTCACTCGAAAGCCAGTCGAATTCAGTCCGGTTGGGTTTGAAATGCCGATTAAGCATGCTGATCAACAACTGCTCGCTGATCCGGCTGCGGTGGCGCGGGCCGGCAAATCGAATCTGTGCCAGTGACAGGCCGACGCCAATCATTCGCAATACGCCCATCTTGCCGGTGGAGGCAGATAGCACGCAGGCCGCTATGTCGCGGCCATGATGAATGATGTAATCCTGTGCCAGCAACGCGCCCATGCTGTGGCCGAACAGGCTGATCGGTGTGGCCTTGGCATGACGCTCGCTGATCTCGTTCTGGACCGCCCGAATCGATTGCAGGGCAAAGCGCCAGCCATGTTCATCGGCGAAATGACCCAGTTCATCCGGCGCTCGCGCGGTGCGGCCATGACCAGGTAGATCCTGCGCATAGACCGCAAATCCCGCATCGTTGAGCGCGTGCGCGAACCGACCATAACGACCACCATGCTCAGACAGGCCGTGAATGATCTGCACACAACCCTGGGGTGCTTCCGCCGGCAACCATGCTCGTACAAATGCGACTGCCTCGTCGTTGACCCTGACCTGGAATTCCGTCGTGCTCACAATATAATTGATTATAATTTCGATACTTAGCTGCGTCTGCCCGTGCCAGGCACCTCAGGGTGCAGGCAGGACACTCTCCAGTGCGCAGATTAACCCGGATGAGGCGTAGGGAAAGGCGCGTGAACGCATATTTCGCTGCGGTCCCAGCACCTGTGTGGCAAAAAAGGCCGGGCTGCGGGCGGGAATTGGCTCAAAGCTAGGCGCGGTGTCGCACAAACCCACAGGCACCGAAGCGGTGGCGCATACGGGATCTGAAAACCCCCAAAATAAATAGATATTCATTATTTGTATCAGTGCGTTGCAAGGGTGTGCGGATTGCCCTGTCGGGTTAACCTTCGCGCCAGTTTTCAACATCCGCGGAGGTCATCCCATGAGCGCCCTGCTCGCCATAGATCAAGGCACCACCAGTACGCGCGCCATCATTTTTGATGTAAAGGGGCGCAAGCTCGGCGTGCATCAAATTGAGTTGCCGCAGTCCTTCCCAAAGCCTGGCTGGGTTGAGCACGATCCCGTGCAGATTCGCGACGACGCCATCAGCTGTGTTCGGGGTGCCCTCAAGGCTGCAGGATTGCAGGCCAGAGACATTGCAGGCATTGGCATCACCAACCAGCGCGAGACCACCGTCGTGTGGGACCGAAAAAGCGGTCAACCGATTTACCCGGCTATTGTCTGGCAGGACCGCCGCACATCGGAGTGGTGCACAAAACATGCCGACCGCAGTGAGTGGCTTTCAAAGCGCACTGGCCTGCTCCTTGATCCCTATTTTTCCGCGAGCAAGATTTCCTGGATGCTGGATCACGTTGATGGCGCGCGCTCCCGAGCGGAAAAGGGCGAATTGCTGTTCGGCACCATCGATAGCTGGTTGGTCTGGAATCTGACTGGCGGCAAGGCTCATATCACCGATGCCAGCAATGCCTGCCGCACAGCGCTGCTGAATCTGGAAACTCAGACCTGGGATGAAGAACTGTGCAAGTTTTTCAATGTGCCACTGGCCATGCTCCCTGAAGTTCACGACTGTGCAGCAGAGTACGGTGCCACGGAGACGGAGTTGTTTGGCGGCGCCATTCCCATTCGCGGCATTCTCGGTGACCAGCAGGCCGCCACGGTGGGCCAGGCCTGTTTCTCCAAGGGCATGATCAAGAGCACTTACGGCACTGGCTGCTTCATGGTGCTCAACACCGGCTCGGAGCTGGTGCATTCGAAGCACCGCCTGCTCAGCACGGTTGCCTATCGCTTTGGCGGTGAGACGACTTTTGCGCTCGAGGGCAGTATCTTCGTGGCGGGCGCAGCAGTGCAGTGGCTGCGCGACGCCATGCATCTGGTCAATAGCGCAGGAGATACCGAGGCGCTGGCGCGCTCGATAAAAGATACCGAGGGAGTCTATCTGGTACCGGCATTTACCGGGCTGGGCGCACCATACTGGGACCCTGATGCCCGCGGCGCCATCCTTGGCCTGACCCGTAATTCGGGTATCGCACATATTGTGCGCGCCGCCCTGGAAAGTGTGTGTTATCAGACCCGTGACCTGTTCGGGGCAATGAGCCAGGATGCCGTCGCGCCAACCGAGTTGCGCGTCGATGGCGGCATGGTTGTCAACGATTTTGTTACTCAATTCCTGGCCGATATATTGCGGGTAGACGTCATCAGACCGTCAACGGTTGAAACCACTGCCCTGGGGGCCGCATTCGCCGCCGGCCTGCAGGCCGGCGTGTACGACTCGCTGGAGAGCATCGCCAAGCTCTGGGAGGCCGAGGCCAGCTTCTCGCCCAAACTCGAAAGCAGCCAGGCGGACGCGCTTTACGCCGGCTGGCAGGACGCCGTCGGGCGTGTGCGTAGCGATCACTGAGGCGCCATTATTTGAGCGCCGAACTAAATTCTCCTATGGTCTGGCTAGCGGCCTGCGCTTCGGGGAGGGCTGACTGACAAAAATCAGGGGGAGTCATGCGTAGACTGAAGCAGATGGCGTGTGTATTCGGGCTGGCAGGATTGATGTCGAGCGCTCAGGCATTGGCAGAATTTGCCGGAGACGTGAATTTTATCGGTGGCGCCCGGGAGCTTCTGGACGATGAAGTCTGGGGGGTCGTGGGGGTCGACCGTCAGATCCCCCTTGGGGTTGAGGCGCACTTTGGCCGCACCGGCGTGCCAATCTTTGCTGAAGTGGGCCTGCAAGCTTCCTTCGACAAGAAGGACAGTAGCGTCGAAGCCACGGGCCTCGTTGGCGAAATCTACGCTGGCGTGCTGCTGGCGCCGCTGCATGGTCAGCGCTTCAATCCCTACATCGGCCTCGGCTACACGCAGATTTTGGCGTATGTCGAACGCTTCAATACCGATGATGAGGACAGCTCTGGCGGCTTATACATCCATGCGGGGATCAACTTTGAGCCGGCCCCGAATTTCATTCTGGGATTGGATTTCCGGTTTGTGCGGGAGACTGACCTGACCGTATTCCGTACAAATACTGACGCCGATTACCAGCAGCTGGCGCTCACCGCTGGATATCGCTGGGGCGGCCCCAAAGCCGTCAAAGCCTCGGCAGCAGCGCCCCAGATCGCCGCCGTCACCCCGGCACCATCCGCAGCCCCGAAAATAGATTCTGCGTCAGCGGCCGCACCAGTCGCGCCGGCAGCTGTGCCCAAGGCCCTTGTCCCCGGTGCAGCTCGTGTCGAAGTGGTTTCTGCGCTTCGCTATGCCCCGAAAAGGGATGCGGCGGTAGAGCGTGCTCTGGTGCCGGGTACGGCGATCGAACTGTCGGTGCGCAAGTCAAATGCGGAAGGGGCCTGGTGGTATGCGACCGCGCTGGGGGCAACCGGATGGGTGCATGAAGCACATGTCACCCAGCAGCCGAGTCAATAGCTATGATTCGGGGGCTGCAAATGCGGGCCTCTACTTCTTCTCAACGGCGGCAGTAAATACGAGCCAGCTCCGCTCCCCCTGTGCGGGAGGAAATCGTTTCACGGCGGCGTTTAATCTTTCCCGGCGCTCAATCGGGCGCCACTGTGCAGATCAGGCCTTGCGAGGATATATCCTTAAGGCAGGCAAGGGGATCAATCAGTCGCAGACCGGCTTCCTGTCGAGATGCGCGCCGAGCAGACTATTCAGAGGGCCCGAGGGCTTGAATTGGCGATGAAGTGCCCCTCAAACTCGAGGCTCAAGTCGCTGCGGCAGATATCGGCACGCATGACGATCAATCGTTCCGGGGTGACATATCGGGACAGGGTTGCCATGGCCTGCTCAGCGAATCCGTCTTCGCGAACATAAAGCTTGATGGCCTGCGTCTGCCAGAGCCGAATGTCACTGAGGGAAAGCAGTTCAGTCGCACTTTGCAGCAACACTTTCATATTCTCTATGGATTCGGCCAGCTGCTTCTCGGGGTTGCCCGCGTGCCGCGTCTCATGGCCGACGACGCTGGCCGTTCCCGAGACCATCAGCTCGCTGTGGTCGGTCCGGGAGACCAGCATGGCGCGCGAAAAGCTCGGGCTGCGCGGACCGTACTGCCGCGGGTATTTGAAGGCACTGACCTGTCGCGAATTCTCAACCTGGAGGCCTCCGATCTTTGCGGCAAGGAAGTAGATCAGCAATCCATCGGATGCCGTTCCTACTGCCGTCGCTGCCGGAAGCTCATTCTCAAAACCTGACGACTTGAGCGCGAGTGCCTTGCTACGTCCAGCCACGAATTGCCGGTAACGTTCCTCGTCCCCATCGCCCTTGTGAATATTCCCCAGATAATTCCACACGCGCAGCCAGTTCGGATAACCCTGTTCTCGTAGAAAACCATCAATTTGTGCATAAGCGTGGAATACATTCTGCTCTGTCTGCTCAAGCGCGCGTTCCGACATTCTGAACTGGCCGAAAAGAACCGAGCCATTGTGAGAGTACGAAATGTCCTGCACCGCGCCGGTTTCGACCGGGGCGAGACTCTCCCAGACTTCGAAGCGTGGCCCTGCCAGAAGCGGCAGATCGACCTCAATGGAGGCGGGTGCCGTAGCCGGTCCGCGCGGCCGCGCGCCGTGCTCTATGCAGGCCAATAGCTGCGGGCCAGGCTTTGGGCGCACGCTGCTGTATCTGACTTGATAGGGGCGCAGGCCGCTGGGCGCGCTGGGGGGGGTGGTGTCACGCAAATGGAAATCCTGAAAGTCGCAAAAGAAGACGGACAATTTGAGAGGGCGCATTTTAGGCCAGCGTCACTGGATGCGCCGAGTTAGCGCAGATTTCACGCATTGATTCGTACATCAAGTTGGGCGCACTTGACCTTGTGCCGACGCAAGCACTCACGATCCCCTGATAAGGAGTTGAGAGGCGTTTCACTCTGCGCGCGGCGCGGGGCTAGCCTATATAAAAAAAGCCTCCGCCCATTTGGGCGGAGGCTTTCAATGGTTGCTGCTGGCCAAGTTGAACTTAGCCCAGCAGACCCTCAACGGCCGCGCGTTCCTCGCGCAGTTCTTTTTCTGTTGCGTCCATGCGACTGCGGGAGAAATCGTCTACCGACAGTCCCTTGACGATCTCGTAGTCGCCGTTTTTACAGATGCAGGGGTAGCCGTAGACGATGCCGGGCTCGATGCCGTAGCTGCCATCGGACGGAACGCCCATGCTGACCCATTTGCCATCTGAGCCCAATGCCCAGTTCCGCATGTGATCGACCGCGGCACTGGCCGCAGAGGCCGCAGAGGACAGCCCGCGCGCCTTGATGATGGCCGCACCGCGCTGCTGCACGGTGGGAATGAAGTCGTTCTCGATCCAGTTCTGATCGACCAGTGATTTAGCCGGCTTGCCGCCGACGGTGCAGTGGCTCAGATCAGGGTATTGGGTCGCGCTGTGGTTGCCCCAGATGACCATCTTCTCGATGTCATTGCCGTGCGCGCCGGTTTTGCTGGCGAGCTGGCTGAGGGCACGATTGTGATCCAGACGCAGCATGGCGTGGATCTGACGCGGGTCGAGCTTCTTGGCTGCGGTGGCTGCAATCAGGGCGTTGGTATTGGCGGGGTTGCCGACAACCAGTACGCGCACGTCCCGAGAAGCCTTTTCTGACAGCGCCTTGCCCTGCGGGCCGAAGATGCCGCCATTATCGGTCAGCAGGTCCTTGCGCTCCATGCCCTTGCCGCGCGGCTTGGCGCCAACCAGAAGGGCGTAGTCCGTGCCGTCGAAGCCTTCCATCGGATCGGAGTGCAGCTCGATGCCGGCGACCAGAGGAAAAGCGCAGTCGTCGATTTCCATGGCGGTGCCCTTGAGCTTCTCCATGACCTCGGGAACTGGCACTTCGAGCAATTGCAGGATGACCGGCTGATCGGGGCCGAGCATGGATCCGCTGGCCACACGGAAAATGAGCGAATAGGCGATCTGGCCGGCACCGCCGGTGATGGCGACCTTGACGGGCTTCTTCATACTAAAAGGGCTCCAGGGTGAGTCAATTGAGGGGAACTAGAATGCTAGGGCCGCGCATTTTACTCGTATCTGGCCGGATGAGCCGCTCCGCTCCGTGCAATAAGCCGATCGGACATGCGCTATCCTGCTGGAATGCACGCTAAGCCCATGAAAATCATTGAAACAAAGCGTGGGTTCATGTTCGGATTGGGGCTGATGCTGGGCCTCGGCGGGGTTTATCTGGCCGGAAGTCATCTCTATCTGGCTGTTGCGAGTCCTTCTGCTGCAGCCGAGCCGACCCGGTTCAGTGCAGTCGGCCCAGTCTCTCGTGGCCCGGAGGACATTCCCCTGAATCTGCATATTCTGGTTGATCAATTTGGCTACCGCCCACAGGACGCCAAGGTCGCAATTATTCGCAGTCCAAAAATAGGCTTCGATGCCGATCGACCGTATCAGCCGGGCAAGCGATATGCGGTGCGCAAAGTGGGTGATGAGGCCCTGTTGCATCCTGCGCAAGCAGTGGCATGGAACAATGGACAGGTTCAGGAATCGTCTGGAGATGTCGGCTGGTGGTATGACTTTTCCGGTCTGCGCGAGCCCGGCGAATACTACGTGCTGGATGTTGAGAGGAAGCAGCGATCAGCCACTTTCCGCATCGATCAGAACGTCTACCGCGATGTCTTGCGCGCTGCTGTGCGCATGTTTTTCTATCAACGGTCCGGCTACGCCAAACGTGAGCCCTTTGCCGAGGCCTGTTGGACAGATGGTGCCGCCTATTTGGGCGAGGGGCAGGATTCGGAAGCCCGCGACGTTTCAGACCGGCAAAACGCGAAGACCCAGAGAAATCTCGAGGGTGGCTGGTTTGATGCCGGTGATACCAACAAATACGTGACGTTTTCCAGTGGCGCGCTGCACCAGTTGCTTACCAGCTATCAGGACTATCCGGACGCTTTCTCGGACGACTTCAATATTCCTGAGTCCGGCAACGGAATCCCGGACCTGCTCGATGAACTCCGATGGCATTTGCAATGGTTGAAGAAGATGCAGAATCCGGACGGCAAGGTGCTGGCCAAGGTCGGGGCGGTAGTGCATGCCACGGTTTCGCCGCCCAGCGCTGACCGGGCGGCCCGCTATTACCTTGGCCCCTGCACCTCGTCGACCATTGCAGCAGCAGCAATGTTTGCACACGCTGCGGTCGTCTTTGAAGGGATTCCCGCACTGAGAATCGAATCGCAAGACCTGCGGGATCGCGCGATCCGATCTTTCGAGGCGTGGAGATCCGCTCCAAAGCTCGAGACCGACTGCGACCAGCAGATTGTCAAGGCCGGCGATGCCGATCTGGATGCTGACACGCAAAAGGGTTACGCGGCGCTGGCTACCATTTATCTGTTTGCGGCTACGGACGATCCGCAGTATCACCAATATTTCAGGGAAAATTATCGGCTGATGCAGCCCTACAAGCAGCCGGGCTGGTCACGTTACGAGGCGCCGATGGGGCAGGCTTTATTGTTCTATACCCGACTGTCCGGCGCAGATCCCGAGCTTCGCCAGAAAATTCTAGAAGACAAGCTTGGCGATGCCAGGCGCGACCACGGTATCTATGGGACACAGGGAAATGACCTGTACCGCAACTTCATGGCCGCGGAGCAGTATCACTGGGGCAGCAACTGGGTCCGGGCCAACACCGGCAACACCAATATGGAGATGTTGCGCTATCAGCTCGATGCTCAAAATGCCCGGCAATACAGCACGCGTGCTCTGGATTCCGTCCACTATTTCCATGGTGTCAATCCCTTTGGAATGGTGTATTTGAGCAATATGTATGCGCTGGGCGCGACCTACTCTGCTAACGAAATTTTTTCCGCCTGGTTTGCACGCGGCACGCCTTATGCCAATGCCCAGACTTCAGAATGTGGGCCTGCCCCGGGCTATCTTGTGGGCGGTCCGAATCGTAATGCGAAGAAAAACGGGGTGCCCGAAACCTTGCGACCTCCAGTCGGGCAACCCCCGCAGAAATCCTATCGCGACTGGAATCGCGCCTGGCCGGATGCCGCCTATAGCATCACCGAGCCGGCCAATATCTACCAGGCGGCCTACGTACAGCTATTGGCCGGATTTGTCGGTGCGGGCAGGGAATCAGTCGTCGACTAAGGCAGCCTTGATGAAATTGGGCTGTGCAAAAGCCGCTCTGTGAATTTCGGCGTTGTAATATTTAGTGTCTAACGCGGCAATCGCGGCGGGCTCGAGTCGCGCGGCAAGTGCTGCGTCCGACTTCAACGCGATCGAACCGGACCACCATCCCGAGGGATAGATGGGTTGGGGGAAATGCAGCAGATGGGTGCGCAGGAATCCTGATTCACGCATGGCGGCATGAACCTCCTTGATCAGCTGCAAGTGCAATAGGGGCGATTCGGTCTGCTGTACCAGCATGCCGTCCGCGGCCAGTGCCTTGATGCAGTCTGCATAAAAGCGCTTTCCAAACAGGCCTTCGGCCGGGCCAACCGGATCGGTGGAATCAATGATGATGAGGTCGATGGATCCGGGCGCTGCATCCTTCATCCACTGGATGCCGTCGCCGAAGAACAGCCGAGCACGTGGGTCCTCGTTTCTCGTGCACAGCTCTGGAAAATACCGCTCAGCCAGGCGCGTCACGCGCTCATCGATCTCAACCTGGGTAGCGGATTCGACCTCGGGGTGCTTCAGTACTTCCGACAGGGTGCCGCAGTCGCCCCCGCCCACCACGACCACATTTTTCGGGCAGGGGTGCGAGTTCAAGGCCGGATGCGACATCATCTCGTGATAGAGGAAATTGTCGCGCGTCGAGACCATGGTGCAGCCATCGATCGTCATTAGCTTGCCGAAGGTTTCCGTCTCCCAGATCGCTATTTTCTGAAATGGAGTTTGCTCCTCGTGCAGCTTGCGCCCCTTTAGGGAAAACGCGGTGCCGCTTGCTTCTACGGGCTCTGAAAACCAGGAATCATCCAGTGACATGTGTGTGGCCTTACAATTGGCCCTCAATTATAGAACCTCGGCAGGCATGCCTGACCTTGTTGGCCAACTGATCTGAATCCTTTGAAATCCTGGACCCCCGCTCAATCCCGCAAGCTCTACAACATGCCCAACTGGGGCGAGGGCTACTTCGATGTCAATGAGGCGGGGCATCTTTGTGTGCGACCGCATCCTTCGGCATCCGAGGTGAGCATCGATCTGCACGAGCTGACGGCGCAATTGCCGCATCAGAAGCTCGATCTGCCGGTCCTGCTCAGGTTCACCGACATCCTGCGAGACCGGGTGGACACTCTGGCCGAGGCTTTCTCCACCGTGATCGAGGAATACAGCTATGGCGGCAAATACACCGGGGTCTATCCGATCAAGGTCAATCAACAACACGCTGTCGTCGAAACCATTCTTGACCAGGGTGGCGCGCGCGTGGGGATCGAGGCCGGTTCCAAGCCGGAACTTGCCGCAGTATTGGGCATAGCACGGCCGGGTAGCATAATCGTCTGTAACGGCTACAAGGATCGCGCCTATATTCGCCGCGCCTTGATCGGCCAGCGGCTGGGACACCGTGTCTACATCGTGGTGGAGAAACTGTCCGAACTGCCGCTTGTGCTCGAGGAGTCCCGCGCTCTTGAGGTTTCCCCGCTGATCGGTCTTCGGGTGCGACTCGCCAGCCAGACCGATTCGTCACAGCAGAACACCGGGGGGGAGAAATCCAAGTTTGGCCTGGCCACTCCGCAGATTCTGCAGGCGGTGCGGATGATGAAGGAGGCCAATTGCCTCAACGCCATTCGCATGGTGCATTTTCATCTGGGGAGCCAGGTGGCCAATGTGCAGGATGTCTCACGCGGCATGCGTGAAGCCACGCGTTTCTATATCGAATTGCGCCGGCTAGGAGTGCCGCTGGACGTCATCGACGTCGGCGGCGGACTCGGTGTCGACTATGAAGGCACGCGTTCGCGCAGTTATTGCTCCATGAATTATTCGGTGCGCGAGTACGCACGCAGCATCGTCCGCACCGTGCAGGAACTTTGCGCGCAGGCCGATGAGCCAGAGCCCAATCTCATCAGCGAGTCTGGCCGTGCCCTGACCGCCCATCATGCGGTGCTGATCACAAATGTGGTGGATAGCGAGCACATCGGTGACAGCGAGATCGAGGCCCTGCCCGCAGATAGCCCTGCCGTGCTCGAAGAGTTGCAACAATTGCTTGGCGAGATCGTCGAGCGTGGTCCGCTTGAAAGCCTTTACGAGTCGCGAACTCTGCTTGCCGAGGCTCAGTCCCATTATGCCGAAGGCAGCTTGAGCCTGATCCAGCGCGCCTGGGCAGAGCAGGCGCACTACGCAGTGGCCCGAGCGGTGATTCCATTGCTGGATCGGGAGATTCGAGCCCACCGAGACACGCTGGACGAGCTCAGGGAAACCCTTTCCGCAAAGTACTTCTGCAATTTTTCCGTGTTCCAGTCGGTCCCGGATGCCTGGGCGATCGATCAGGTCTTCCCGATCGTGCCGATTCAGCGACTGGGCGAGCGGCCTGCCGCGCGCGTGCGCCTGTGCGACCTCACCTGCGATTCCGACGGTCGCCTGGATACCTATGTAGATCGGGAAGGGCTCACGCCGACGCTGGCGCTGCATACTTTGAGGGAGGGCGAGCCCTATCTGCTCGGCATCTTCATGGTCGGTGCCTATCAGGAGATATTGGGCGATATTCATAATCTGTTTGGCGATACCAATGCGGTGAATGTCGTACTCGATCCCGCCGCCCAAGGTGGATGGAAGCTGGAAGGCCCTGAATACGGTGACCGCACCGATGAGTTATTGCGCTATGTGCACCTGGCTCCGGAGTTGCTCGCTGAAAGTTACCGGCAAAAGATCGCTGCGGCGGACTTGCCGGAAAGCGTGAGCAAATCCATGCTGGCCGAGTTGGAAGCTGGCCTGACGGGCTATACCTATCTGTCCTGAGGGCACGCAGCCCCGACGCGAAGGCGACTGCTGAACTGTTTTGCACCGCATGCCTGATAGCAATGTGGATTCAGGCGATCAAAGGGAGAGCAACATGAGTGGAAAAGCCGCAGTAGAGCTCTGGCATGAACTGGTCAACACGCGCAACGCCAAGGGCGTCAAAAAATTGCTGGCTGATGATGTCGTGTTCTATTCCCCGGTGGTGCACACGCCACAAATGGGCAAGAGCATCACAAATAAATATCTAATGGCCGCATTCGAGGTCTTCTTCAACGAGACCTTCCGCTATGTGCGGGAAGTGCGTGGTCCCTCCGATGCCGTGCTCGAATTCGAGCTGGTAATTGACGGTATTGCGATCAATGGCGTCGACCTGATCAGCTGGAATGAGGCGCAGCAGATCACTAGCTTCAAGGTCATGATCCGACCGCTCAAGGGTGTCAATCTGATTCACCAAAAAATGGGCGAAATGTTGCAGCGCCTGTCTCCGCCGGGTGCAAGCTAGATGCGCCAGTTGGCATTGCGCTCCCAGAACTCGACGCTGCGTGCATAGGCCTCACGATCCAGAGGCACGCCGGAGCCTCCTTCTTCTACGCCGAGTGCGTTGCGCATCATTGTGATCGGGGCCATCGGAATCTCTTCCGGATCGGCGGTGGCCAGGCAGCCGACTACGCCCCAGTCCGTATCGATCAAGTCCCCTTCTCTGGCCATCTGTTCGCGGCTGTAAAGAATGACGACGAGATAATTGGCCTTCGGCGCGATTAGGCCTTCAAACCAGCGCGTCAGCACGGGCAGCTCTGCTTTGGAGCGCGCTTCATAGCCAGAGCGCAGCAGATGCCTGTTTTCATCTGTAATCGGGACGGTCAGGCAATGCGTTTCTGTCCAGTTCTCGTGAACATGCAGCTTGCAGAAGGGCGCGTAGCCATCGAGGACCTGAATCGGCGCGTGATCATTCAAGTGTTTCTCAAAGGATTCTGCGGTGGCTCCGATCACGGCATTGCGGCGTCTCGACTTTGGAAACAATCGGGTGCGGGCAAAAGAAGTCAGGGATATGGTCACTGGCAGAAAGCGTCGAAAAATGTTCAGGGCAATTATCTTGGCTCTTGCTCACCAGTTCAAAAAGCGTCTCGCTAAATCGCCGCGAGGCTGTGCGATAAATTGCGCAAATTAGAGACCGCCATCGCATTCTCGTTCTGCCGAAAGATCAGGTGCATTTCCGCTACGGGCGCGTCCTGACTGAGGGGGCGATAGGCAATCCCTTCGGAGTGAATCTTTTTCATGGAGGCGGGGACCAGCGAAACACCGATGCCAGCGGCAACAAGATTCACAATGGAAGTCACCTGCAGCGCTTCCTGCGTTACGCGCGGTCGAAAACCGGCGCGATGGCAGGCGGCCAGAATCTG
>JBFJJV010000039.1:0-20989 GCA_041635265.1 Panacagrimonas sp. | reverse complement strand
TTTCAGAAACTGCTCGCGGTGCCCAAGTACGCCTGGCAGGAATTCGCCATGGTTGCCGGGGTGTATATATCCTTTGTCGGCGCCACCTCGCTTTACCTACTCAATTATCTCCCGCTCTGGGCCGCAATTGCGATAAATGCCGTGGCGATCTACACCGCGTTTACGCCGTTTCATGATGCAGCTCATTCTACCGTCTCTAGCAATCGCAGACTCAACGATCTGCTTGGCACTATCTCGGTAATGCCGCTGTTCCCCGGATTCACCGCGGGCCTCTATCGCTTTCTACACCTAGAGCATCACCGGCATACCGGCGAAGAGTCCCGCGATCCGGATGACATCATGGTGACCGCACCAATCCTCCTCAGACCTTTGACTTGGATTTTCATTGACGCCTATTGGATCTACTGGTATCTACGCCGATGGCGGGAGCGCTCCATACCGGAGCTGATCCGCGATAGTGCCGGTATAGGTTTCTTTTTTGTTCTGCATGCCGCCTTTTTGATATCCCCATACGCATTGGAGTTTTTCCTGCTATGGATGATTCCGCAGCGCATAGGAATCACTCTTATCGCCTATATGTTCGCCTCCATTCAGCATCCCGCCGGGGTGATTCAGGCCGAGCATCCGATTCAAGCCACGCGCATGATCAGGGGCGGCAACTTGATTCGATACGCCTTTATCTCCCAGAGCCAGCACTTGATGCATCACCTCTTTCCAGGCGTGCCCTACTACCGTTACAACGACGCATGGAAGACGTCGCGCGCCTTGCTGGAAAGCGATAATGAAATTGTCTGGAGCCTGGCTGCTGGAAAACTAGCCATGCCGAAATCTCTAAATGACAAGTTGCCTGCCGCTAGTCTTCAGACTGTTCGAATCGCAAAAATTGAGCAGGTGTCGCCAGAGGTCAAGGCGTTCACATTAGTTGCGGCTAATGCCGATACGCCTTTGTCACCCTACTCGCCTGGCGCTCATCTGGATTTGCACATTGCACCGGGATTAATCCGGCAATACTCGCTCTGCACCGCGCCGCGCACCGACGGCAACAGCTATTGTATTGCCATAAAAAAAGAAGCTGGCGGCAGGGGTGGCTCTGTTGCGGCGCATGATCAATTAAGCGTCGGCGACGAAATTAGGGTAAGTGTCCCACGCAACCACTTCAAACTGGATTACGACAAAAAGGGTCGTGTTATTTTGATTTCAGGCGGCATTGGAATCACTCCTCTGATATCAATGGCCGAATATTTATCTATGCAAGGCAGGTCTTTCAATCTTCACGCCTGTGCTCGCAGTGAAGCGGCGATGCCGTTTGGCGAAGCGCTCAGCGCCGCGCCGTGGACCAGAAACACCCTGCACACACATTTCGACGACGGGGCCGCCGATCAGCTTATTCAGCCTAGCGATCTGGGGCCCTGGACTGAGGGCGATCAGCTATATATCTGCGGCCCCGCCGGTTTCATGAGCCATATCCACAAGATGGCGGAATTGCTCGGCTGGCCAGAGGAAGCCATTCGAACCGAAAGTTTTGTTGCAACTGAGTTGGACAATTCGAAAAATAAGCCTTTCGAGGTGGTCCTACGTAAATCGGGCGTCAGCCTTGAAGTTCCGGCAAACAAGACACTGCTCGACATACTGCAGGAGAGTCGTATTTCGGCCGCAGTCGCGGTTTGTACTCAGGGCATTTGCGGTAGCTGCAAACTCAAGGTACACGCTGGGGAAATCGAACATCGTGATGTCGTTCTGAGCAGATCTGAGCGCGAATCTGGCTACATGACGGCTTGCGTTTCCAGAGCAGCCGGAGGGCGACTGGTACTGGATATCTAAGAAACCGAATTTCGACTCGTCCCAGATCTGACGCTGAGGCTCTACTTCGAGTGCGTTAAAGCTTCGGACAAATCGATCCAGACTTGCCCAGTCTCCTGACTTGACTGACAAGGGCGCACTAAGCAGCGGGTCACAGCAGTTTGTTACGCCAAGCCTGAAAATAAGTGTGAAAAATTTCCTGCATCAACGCTGTATGGAGTGAGTCGGTCGGACAGACTTTACTTAGATGGAATCAGTTGCCTGACCTGGCCTGAGGCTCGGGCGGAGACGAATCTGCCCGGCCCTTCAATTCACGCGGCCATGGCGGAGACCAATTCGCTGCAAACTGCGCGATTGCGGCCAGCTTTTTTTGCAGCATAGAGATTGCCGTCTGCAGCCGCAATGACGGCTTTGGCTGCGTCTTCAGGATCAGCATGTGAGAAAGCATCCACCGCGCTGACCGATACAGCACCCACGGAAATAGTCAGATGACCACCGTCGGCACCCTCGTGCGCAACTCTACGATCAAGCAAGGTTTGAATACAACGTGCTGCCATTTCCCTTGCACCAGCAATGCCAGTATTCGGCAGAAGAATAATAAATTCTTCGCCGCCATATCTAGCGAGCACATCTCCAGGCCGACACATACAGCCATTCAGACAATCGGCAACCTGAGCCAAGGCATCGTCTCCTGCAAGGTGCCCGTAGCGATCGTTGAACTCCTTGAAATAATCTACATCAATCATGAGCACGGACAGGGTCGTGGCGTAGCGCTGGGCTCTGTCCCATTCAATCTCAAGTTGCGCACCGAAATGACGACGATTAAACAATCCAGTCAATGAATCTGTAACAGAGCGGGTTTGCAGACTCAGGGCACTCTCCATCAATAACTTGGCCGATCGCAGTGAGTCGCCGACATTTTCGTGCAGCGCCCCTGGCTTTCTGCCGATCACGCATACGGTCCCCACGGGATAGCCGTCCGGGGAGAGCACCGGGACCCCTGCGTAGAAGCGAATCTTGGGCTCCTCCACTACCAGCGGATTATTGCGATAATTTGGATGCTCTAGCGCATCCTCGATATGAAAGATACTGTTCAAATCATCCTGACAGATCGTGCTCGCACAGAAAGCGTGTTGCCTTGAAGTCTGCCGAACCGGAAGCCCGATTCCTGCCTTGAAAAACTGTCGGTAGCGATCAACGATTGAAAATAGACAGATCGGCTTATGGGTCGCCAAGCGCGTGAGCTTCACAATGCTGTCATAGGCATCGACAAAAGAGGCGTCTAGCAGACCCAACTCTCTTAAGGACTCGATACGCTCGTCATCATTTACCGGGACAGGGGGATCAAACACAGCGTCTCCAGCGTGGCATGGCTAGCGCGGTCGGGATAAAGACCGCCATCTCCCCTCGGACGGAGGAGCGACGCCCCCATCTTAATTTGACCGGCAGGCGTGGGCGTTTTGACCGGCCCCGATGCACCCTATGGCCTGACAGACGGTCGATTCGCCTGTCCGAAGATGAGGAACACCCTGTTCTATTTCGGTCCGGAAGCCTCGTGACTCCTGGGCAGGAGAATCGCTTTACCTACCCAAGGGCTACCTTGCTCATGCTCGACCGCATAAAGACAGATTTTTTCACCGACCATTTCCCTTGAGCCCCATAATTTATCGAATTGTTTTGCCGCCACTGGAAAAATTGCATGTTGTGGGCGGAAGGCTTCCTCCAAATGGAGAATGATAAAGGCGCGAATCCCTTCTTTATTATTGCCCGCACTTAGAATGAGGCACCCGAGCCTCACTCCTTCCGGCAGGCTGAAGCAATAGAAGCATCTGGATGAACGAGTACAATTGCTGCCATGTTCCACAACACCTATTTGCGTGACCGTATCTCGGGCCACAGGGATTTCTTTGGCGAGAAATGATTTCAACAAAAGCCATCTGGATCGCGATTTTCCAAATTTTCAAAGACGCGGACGTCGGAGTCGGGCAGACAATCCCCCTGCACACGCTGATGCGTCAATGGAGCAACACACATCTTCGCCAAGGTGACCTTGCGCGAGGTCTGGATACGATGGCGCGCGCCAGGCTGATTAGCCTGGAGATGTCGAATCAGGGACCGCAGGTTCAAGTCCTGGACGACCGATTCAACAAAGCCCTCAAGCCTGACGAGGGAGACCAAATCATCAAATCGCTGAATGAGTTGAGCTGGAAGCGCAAATCGGAACGGGAGACGTCAGAACAATCAGGGGAATACGACATACAGACTCGGCGCGAAAAAGACTTCAAGCCCTGATAGACCCTGAGTTGACTCCGCGCCGAGATCCTCCCTTAGGGACTCATCCCGACCGGCTTATTCATCTTAAGCTTCGCCACCTCACCCACTTGGTGGCTCAGCAGCCGGACCCGCAATCTTCATTGCCCTTTGGTAAGCCGGTCGGCTGCTCAGCCTTTTTACGTAGGCCCGCGCATTGGGCAGGTGGTCGATATTACGGCCACCAAACAAGGGTAATGTCGTCAGCGAAAACAGGGTCATGATGTCAGCGCAGGTGAACTGCGGCCCGGCCAGATAGGCGCTTGAACCCAGCCGCTGTTCCAGATATCCGTAATACTGTTTTCCACGACGCTCGAACAACGGCCCGAGAACCGTTTTGGCCTCTTCGCTCTGATTGCCTGCCAAGGCAGATTCGCCAAGAAACAGCGCCATCAAATTGTTATTGAAATGCATCCAGTACAGATAGTCCTCATAGTTTTCCTGCTCAGGTCCGACTGTGAGCTTTCCACCCGCATGGCGGTGGCAAATATGTTCAAGGATCACTGCCGACTCGGTGAGTACCCGGTCTCCGTCGCTAATGACCGGAGAGGTGGCCGCCGGATGCAGCGACAGGAAATCCTCTTGGGCGAGGCGATTTTCTCCGCGCTGATACCACTTCATGGCGTAAGGCAGATTCAGTTCTTCCATCAGCCAGACCACGCGGTCTGACTGCGAAACTCCCAGATGATGAATGGTAATCATTGGCGACCAGCTCTCCTTTCAACGTTCTGTATTTAGAATTAAATTTATGGATTCAGCAGGTGGGCAAATCCTGCTCCACAGCCCCAGCGCTAGGCGTCCTTGCTGACATGAATATCCATTTGCGGGAAAGGAATACTGATGTCGTTGGCATCATATTGTTCCTTGATCTGTTGGGTTAAATCACACTGAGTCTGCCAAAAGTCTGGTGTCTTTACCCAAGGACGGATGGTCACTGTCACGGCACTGTCGCCCAGATCCGTAATGCCAACCCAGGGCGCAGGCTCGGCAAGAACACGCTCGTCCGAGGTAATCAGTCGCATGGCGATGTCCTTAGCCTTTCGCATGTCCGACTCATAGGAAATGCCGACTTTCAGGTCAATGCGGCGTGTCGCTCTCGCGGAGTAATTAGTGATCGTGCTCCCCCAGATTTCGGCATTGGGAACCATCACCTGCTGGTTGTTTGGCGTCTTCAGGATAGTCGCGACGATCTTGAGTTCCTCAACGGTACCGAGTACGCCACCAGCATCGATGAAATCACCCGTTCTGAACGGCCGGAACATGATCAGCATCACGCCTGCTGCAAACGATGACAGCTGATCCTTGAGGCTCAGTCCGACGGCGACACCGGCACCGCCAAGCAAGGCCGCCGCAGAAGTCGTAGACACCCCAAGTTGACCCACTGCGGAGATCACGACGATGGCCAGCATGACACCGTAGGCCACGTTACCCAGAAAGCTGGCCAGAGTCGAATCCACTCTGGCTTTGCTCATGGCCGTTTTCATGCCCCTGATCAGCAAACTCGAGACCCAGCGACCAATGATGAAGATCAGTAGCGCTGCCACCAATTTCAGTCCCATGACCTGGGACCAGGCAATCAGTTGTTGCAGGTCAATGGATTCAGTTAGCTCGGTCATTGCGAATAAGATCTCCTAAGCAGATTCGATTACGCGCTGTATTTGGACGCGCATTTATGGTGCCAAACGCAAAGCCAAACATGCGAACTGCCTCAAGTTCCACAGCCTGGCCCCGCCTTGCCGAGCAGATGTCGACGTCTGACTTCGCGCTTCAACACCCTGCGCCTGGCAAATGTGAACGCCTTCTTGGCTTGCCCGACAAGAAACTCGGAACGACTGATTCGACAGCCGTCGAATCTCGGGCGACCGTCAGGATAAAGTGCTACGCATCCGTACTCGGAGCGCTCGAACCATCTTCATCAGGCCCAGACTCGGCTTCGGCCTCTTCCTCCTCAACCTCCACGCGATCCAAACCCACCAGACGATCTCCGTCACCCGGCCGCATTAGACGCACACCTTGGGTATTGCGCCCCATGCTTCTGACATCGGTGGTCTTGAAGCGGATGAGAATTCCGGCCTCGGAGATCAACATGACCTGATGACCTTCTTGGACTTCAATGGCACCAACCAGATTTCCGGTCTTGTCCGACAACCTTTGAGCGAGCACACCCTGCCCGCCTCGTCCGCGCCTTGGGAATTGGTCAATAGACGTACGCTTTCCGTAGCCAAGCTCTGAAACCGTCAGTATTTCGCCTTCATCGGCAACGATGAGCGAGATGATTTTTGCCTGCGACGGTGCCGTTATGGTGGCTTCTTCTACATCATCATTCGTATCTGCTTCGTCAGCTGAAGCTTCCTCAGAACCGTCATCGTCGACATTCGTTTCGCCCCGTTTGATCAGTCGCATTCCGCGAACACCAGTCGCGGTACGACCCATGCCACGAACATCGCTTTCCTTGAATCGGATTACCCGGCCGGCGTCGCTGAACAAGAGGACATCGCTGCTGCCGTTGGTGAGCGCGACACCGACGAGGGCATCGTCGATCCGCAGGTCCACCGCAATGATGCCATTGGAACGGATGTTGCCAAAATTGGTGAGCGCTGATTTCTTGACCGTGCCCAAGCGGGTGGCCATGAAGATGTATTTGCCCGGATCATCAAATGACTTGATGGGCAGGACAGCACTGATTTTCTCGCCGCTCTCCAGTGGCAGGAGATTGACGAAGGGCCTGCCCCGCGAGCCGCGTGAGCCCTGTGGCAATTCAAAAACCCGTAATTTATAGACTTTTCCGGTCGAGCCAAAGCACAGCAGCCAGTCATGCGAATGGGCTGCCCAGATGCGATCGACAAAATCTTCCTGTTTGGTGCCAGCCGCCAATTTGCCGCGCCCGCCACGTTTTTGTGCCTGATACTCGTCCTGCGGCACAGATTTGACATAGCCCTCGTGCGACAGCGTGACCACCATGTCCTGCGGGGCAATCAGGTCTTCGCGCGCCATATTGAGGGCGGCATTGGTAATCTCGGTCTTGCGCTCATTGCCATACTGTTCCTTGATCGCCAGCAACTCGTCACGAATGACGGTCATAAGCCGGGGTTCGGAACCCAGAATGTCCAGGTAATCGATGATGGCATTGAGCAGTTCCTTGAACTCCTCGTGAATCTTGTCCTGCTCGAGCGCCGTGAGCTTGGACAGACGCATTTCCAGAATCGCCTGGGCCTGCGTTTCCGAAAGCCGGTAGCCGTCGAGGCTCAGGCCAAACCCTTCCTCCAGATCTTCGGGGCGCGAAGCATCTGCATTCGTGCGCTGCAACAGCGTGGTGACCAGTCCTGGCTCCCAGGTCTCCGCCATCAATGCCGCCTTGGCCTCGGCTGAGTTGGGCGAGCGCTTGATCATCTCGATCATCTCGTCGATATTGGCCAGTGCGACGGCCAGACCTTCAAGAATGTGCGCCTTCTTGCGCGCTTCACGCAACAGATAGCGGGTCCGTCGGGTGACGACGTCACGACGGTGCCGCACAAAGATCTCCAGCAGCTCCTTGAGATTCATCGTGCGCGGCTGCCCGCCTTCCAGGGCCACGATATTGATCCCGAAGGTCACCTGCATACTGGTCTGCTGGAACAGATTGTTCAGCGCAACTTCTTCGTTTTCACCACGTTTGAGCTCGATCACGACGCGCATGCCGTCGCGGTCAGACTCGTCGCGAATTTCGCTGATGCCGGTGATCTTCTTTTCCTTGACCAGCTCAGCAATGCGCTCCTGCAGCCGCGCCTTGTTCACCTGATAGGGCAGTTCGGTGACGATGATCGCCATGCGATCGTTGCCGATCTCTTCGAAGTGGGTACGCGAACGGATGACGATGCGACCGCGACCGGTGTTGTAAGCATCAACCAGCCCATGCGCATCCAGCAACAAGCCGGCTGTGGGGAAATCCGGAGCCGGAATCAGCTTCATCAGCCCCGCAATATCGATGTCCGCATTGTCGATCAATGCCAAGCAGCCATCGATGACTTCCGACAGATTATGCGGCGGAATATTGGTGGCCAGGCCGACTGCAATACCAGCCGAGCCGTTGACCAGCAACTGCGGCACCCGAGTGGGCAGCACGACCGGTTCCACGTCTTTTTCATCGTAATTAGGAATGAAATCGACCGTGTCGGAATCAATGTCGGCCAGCAACTCCGAAGCGAGCCTCGCCATGCGGCACTCGGTGTAGCGCATGGCCGCGGGCGGATCACCGTCCACCGAGCCAAAATTGCCCTGTCCGTCAACCAGCGGATGACGCAGCGAAAAGTCCTGGGCCATGCGCACAAGAGCGTCATAGGCAGCGGTATCACCGTGCGGATGGTATTTACCGATGACATCGCCCACAACGCGGGCGCACTTGATGTAGGGCCGGTTCCAGGTGTTGTTCAGCTGACTCATCGCGTAAAGAATCCGGCGATGGACCGGCTTGAGTCCGTCACGGGCATCCGGGAGGGCGCGGCCGACGATCACGCTCATGGCGTAATCCAGATAAGAGCGCCGCATCTCGTCTTCGAGATTGACGCTCAGAACTTCCTTGGCAAATTCGGTCATAAAGGGGGTCTTTGGGCCGAGCTGAAAGCCAAGCCTGAACGAGGGTTCTAATTAGGGATTAAATCTGAGGAAATTCTAACACATAGCGCCGTTTGAACGGGCCGTATCCGGGCTTGAATCCGCTGCTCATTTGGCCCACTGCGTCCGTCTTTTGGAGCGGAGGGGGCTCACTTTTCAGAGAGCACATGAGGTATCTTCCAAATACCCTTGATTTGCCACGATTTGGCCAGTTTGGGCGCCGGTGGCGGAATGCATTCCGCTCTGGCGATCAGGGCGATGGAAGCCGGCTGGCTAAATGGTCTTTGCCTTGCGCAGCGCCGGCGGCAGAACAAACACAATATTTTCTTCCCTGCCGTTGAGCTCCATCGGCTCAGAGCCGCCCAACGCTTTCAAGCACGCGGCCACCTGCTGTACCAGCACCTCTGGCGCACTGGCACCGGCAGTGACCCCGACCCGCTGCACGCCTGCGAACCATTTGCTATCGATATCGTCCGGGCCGTCAATGAGGTAGGCAATGGCACCGCTGGTCTCGGCCAGCTCTCGCAATCGATTGGAATTGGAACTGTTCCGCGAGCCGACCACCAGCAGAACTTCACACTTTTGTGCCAATTCCTTGACCGCCTCCTGGCGATTGGTAGTGGCGTAACAGATATCGTCTTTACGTGGTCCCTGAATCTTCGGAAAGCGCTGACGCAAAGCCTCAATGACCTGAGCGGTGTCATCTACTGACAAGGTCGTCTGGGTGACATAGGAAACATGATCTTCCTGTTTCAGCCTCAAAGCGAACGCGTTATCCGGCGTCTCCACCAGATGAATCTGGCCACCAAAAGCATCATCGAACTGACCCATGGTGCCCTCAACCTCAGGATGACCCTGGTGCCCAATCAAAACGACGTCGCGCCCCTCGCGCGAATAGCGTTTGACTTCGATATGGACCTTGGTCACCAGAGGACAAGTGGCATCAAACACGGTCAGACCCCGCGCCACAGCTTCAGCCCTGACCGCTTGTGAGACGCCATGAGCAGAGAAAATACAGGTGGCGCCGGCCGGAATTTCCTCAATCTCTTCGACGAAAATTGCACCCTTGCTACGAAGATCATCGACCACGTATTTATTGTGCACCACCTCGTGACGCACATAGATCGGCGCCCCCAGCTGTTCGAGCGCACGCTCCACAATTTCGATGGCACGATCAACCCCGGCACAAAAGCCTCGCGGATTGGCCAGCAGAATTTCCATCAGGCCTGTTTCTCCTCGCCCGATTCGCTCCGACGCGCCGCACGCCGCTCTCGAATGATTTCGATCAGCATATCCAGAATTAAAAGTCCGGCGCCGACCGTGATCGCGGCATCGGCAATATTGAAGGCAGCAAAATGCCAGTTCTGGTAGTAGACATCGATAAAATCCGTCACATGGCCGAGACGAACACGGTCAATCACATTGCCCAGCGCACCGCCGAGAATCAACGCGAGTCCAAATGCCACGATCCGTTGACCGTGCGGGTTTCTCCTGAGCCAGATCAGAATACCGACAGAAACGCCGACACCCAGCAGCACGAAGAACCAGGGCGGCATATTGCCGAGCATGGAAAACGCGGCGCCCTTGTTCTGCAGATGGGTCCAGTTCAGATGCGGCAGGACAGGGAGCGATTCGAATAGCGACAGATTTCGAATGACCAACTGCTTGGTGATCTGATCTGCGAGCATGACCAGGGCCGAAAACCATAGCCAGTGAACATTGCTGTAGTGAAAGCCCATTTAGTTGGCATTCCTCATGAGATCGTCGAAACCCGCCAGAATCTTTGCGCGCCATCGTGCAGTCTATACATAGCTTCTTGCCTCACCCGCTCCGGCAACATTCGCCAGGCAACGCCCGCAAAGGCCGGGGTGTTCAACATAACTGCCCACATCCGGCCGCTGATGCCAGCAGCGCTCACATTTGGCGGATTCGGAAGCCTTGGCAACGAGCTTGAGCGTATCACCGCTCTCCAGTTTGAAGCTCTGCGCATTGGCTGGCGCCTCGATCAGCGGGGACACCTGCGCTTCAGAGGTGATGAACCAGAATCGGAGTTCTTCGCCCAGCATCTGCAGGGCGTCCAAAGAAACGCCTTCTACATAGAGATGAAGATTGGCATTCAACCCAGAACCGATCTGTCCGGCGCCGCGTAAACCTTCCAGCACCTTGCGCACGGCTTCTCGGACCACCAGCAACTGCTTCCAGTTCACCGTATCGCCAATGGCGGACTGTGGAATGGCATGCCACTGCTGCGCAAAAACGGTGCTGCCCTGCTTGCCTGGCATCAGCTGCCATATTTCATCGGCAGTAAAAGAAAGGATGGGCGCAATCCAGCGCTCCAGACTTTCCAGAATGTGCCACATCGCGCTCTGCGCGGAGCGCCGGGGCAGACTCTTGGCCCCTGTGGTGTAGAGCCGGTCCTTAAGGATATCCAGGTATCCGCCCCCGAGATCGACCACGCAGTAATTGTGCAACTTCTGATAGACCACGTGAAAAGCACAATCCGCATAGGCTTTTTTCAGCTCTGCCTGGAGCTTGCCCGCCTGCGCCAGCGACCAGCGATCGACCGCAACCATGTCGTCGATCGCGACCATGTCCTGATCAGGATCAAAGCCATGCAGATTGCCGAGCAGGAAGCGCGCGGTGTTGCGAATACGTCGATAGGCGTCCGCGATCCGTTTGAGCAGCTTGTCTGAAACCGCGATCTCACCTGAGTAATCGCTGGCCGCCACCCACAGACGCAGCACATCAGCGCCCAGCGTCTTGGTGACCTGCTGCGGGGCGACCACATTGCCCATGGACTTCGACATTTTGCGCCCCTGCTCGTCCACGGTGAACCCGTGCGTCAGCACCGAACGGTAAGGCGCGCGACCGTGCATCGCGGTACTGGTCAGCAGCGAGGATTGAAACCAACCACGATGCTGATCCGAGCCTTCCAGATACAGATCGCCCATCGGGGCGTTGCCCTGCTCATCCAGAAGCTTTGGTTCGAGCGCCTTGAACCAGCACTGATGCACTACGCCCGAATCAAACCAGACGTCGAGCGTGTCATTGCACTTCTCATACTCGCCTTCATCCACGCCCCAGTCCGCAGGTGACGAGCCGAACCAGGCTTCAAGGCCCTGCTGCTCCACTTTTTCCGCGATCTTGATCAACAGCGCTGAGGAATCCGGATGCAAGGTCTGCTTTTCACGATGCACAAATACCGCCATGGGCACACCCCAAGTGCGCTGCCGCGAGATGCACCAGTCTGGCCGACCCGCCACCATTTCGCGGATACGGGCTTCACCCCACTCCGGAATCCATTTTGTTTCTGCAATCGATTTCAACGCTTGCTCACGCAGCCCCTTTTCGTCCATCGAGACAAACCACTGTGGAGTGGCTCGGAAAATCAAAGGGGATTTGTGCCGCCAGCAATGCGGAAAGCTGTGATTCAGAGTGGCACGCCGGACCAGCGCGCCTCGCTCGGCGAGACCTTGCAGAACAACCTCGTCTGCCTTGCGCACATGCTGACCGGACACCAGCGGTGTCCCGTCGGCGAAAACGCCATTCGACATCACCGGATTATCCACCGGCAGTTTGTAAATCATGCCAACGGAATAATCGTCCGCGCCGTGTGCCGGCGCGGTATGAACCAGGCCGGTACCGGCGTCTAGGGTCACGTGATCGGCACAGATAATGGGCACATTGCGGTCGGCAAACGGATGAGCCGCCTGCGCGCCCTCGAGGGCGCTGCCATCAATAATGGCCAGAATCTCCGCGTCGTCCTGCCAACGCTTGGCAACGGATTCCACCAGTTCTTCAGCAATGATGACGCGCCCGGCGTCCCGCATCTGGACCAGCGCGTATTTAAGCTTGGCGTTGATGGCAACCGCCTGATTGGCTGGCAGCGTCCAAGGCGTGGTGGTCCAGATGACGAACGCTGCTTGCGTGGCGTCGCTGGTCTTGAATCGTTTGGCGAGATCGTCCGGGTCAAGGGCGGCGAAGCGCACGTCAATCTGGAAAGACTGCTTGTCCTCGTATTCAACTTCAGCTTCAGCCAGTGAGGAGCCACAATCCAGACACCAGTGCACCGGCTTGAAGCCACGAACGACGTGACCACGTTGGGCGATACTGGACAGGCAGCGCAACTGCTCGGCCTCAAAACGCGGGTCCATCGTCAGGTAAGGACGATCCCAGTCCGCCAGAACGCCAAGGCGCTTGAAATCAGCGCGCTGTCGATCGATCTGCTGCTGCGCGTACTCGCGACACTTGGCACGAAATTCGGCGGCATCCAGCTTCTGCCCGACCTTGCCATGCTTCTTTTCGACCTGAAGCTCAATCGGGAGGCCGTGACAGTCCCAGCCCGGGACGAAAGGCGCATCGCGACCATCGAGTCGACGTGACTTGATGATGATGTCCTTGAGCACCTTGTTGACCGCGTGACCGATGTGAATATCGCCATTGGCGTAGGGCGGCCCATCCACAAAACGATAAGGCTCTCTGCCCTGCGTGGAGGCTTGAATGTTCTGGTAGAGCTTCTCGGATTCCCAGCGCGCCAGAAATTCGGGCTCACGCTTGGCGAGATTGGCCTGCATGGGGAAATCGGTCTTGGGCAGGTTAAGTGTTTGCTTGTAATCCACGGGATAGGCAGGAAAGGTTAAATTACTTGAATCAGGATTAAATTACTTGAATCAGGAATTGAGCAATCGGCGAGCCTCGGCGGCGTCCTTGTGCATCTGAACTTGCAAGGTATCGATGGACTCGAACTTTTCTTCCGGCCGTAAATGATGTCGAAATTCGACTTCGAGCAGCTTTCCGTAAAGATCCATGTCGGCATCAAACAAATGGGTTTCAAGCAGGCGCTGGGTAAGCCCCAGCGTAGGCCGCACACCCAGACTCGCCACACCCTGCCAGCTGGCACCGGCGCATCGGGCCAGCACCGCATAAACGCCGAGCGGAATCGCCAGGGGTTTCTGCACGGAGATATTGGCCGTCGGCATATTCATGGTGCGGCCCAACTGCAGGCCTTTTCGAATTCGGCCAGTCACTGCGTAGGGCCGTCCCAGCATCTGCTCCGCCAGGGGAAAATTACATTGACTCAGGGCCGCGCGCACTGCACTGGAACTGCATCGAATGCCGTTGGCCTCGACGGTATCGACATTGGTGACCGTATAACCCAGCTCCTGGCTGCGTGCCAACAGATAGTTGATGTCCCCTTCCCGGTTATGTCCAAAGCGCAGGTCATCGCCGACGACGATGACCTTGATTCCCAACTTTTCGACCAGAATTTTCTCGACGAAATCTTCCCGTGACGTGTCCGCCATGGCCTGATCAAAGCTGGACATCAGTACGCAATCAACGCCATAACGTTGAAGCGCGATCAGCTTGTCGCGAAATGTGCTAATGCGCACGACCGGCTTATCCGGGCTAAAGAATTCCTGCGGAGAAGGGTCGAAGCTGAAGACGGTCGCGGGCAGGCCATGGGCATCGGCTGCCTCCCGCGTCTGCTTGAGCAGCGCTTGATGACCGAGATGAACGCCGTCAAATTTTCCGACCGTCAACACGCAACCACGATGCGACTTGCGCACATTGTGCAAGCCACGAACCAGTTCAATCTGCAAAGGTGCCACTGTCATCCCGACAGTATATCGGGCGCAGCCTCTTGGTCCGGCTGATATTGGGAGTAAATCGTGCCCGGCACTAGATTTTGACAACGGTCCTGAGCCGAAAATCACCCGGCCGCACGCCAAGCAGCAGCAACACGCCAAAATAGCTGCTGGCAGAGGCCAGCATGATGATGAACAGTCGCAAGACACGTTCGTGCAGCAAAGCTTCACTCCAGCTGTCCAATGATCCGCTCATGAACCACAGCAGGGCACTCATGGTGGCCAGCGCGACAAGCACCCTCAGCCAATACCTGCCCCACTCGCGGCCCGGCCGATAGATCTGATCGCGACGCAGCCGCCGATAAAGCAATCCCGCATTTAGCAGGGAACTGGCTGAGGTTGCGCAGGCCAGGCCGACGTGCGGTGCGGTCCAGCCCTGCCAGACGCTGATACCGACAATCGTCAGGCTGATGGCCATACCGCTGAGCAGCGAGATAATGGCGTAACGAACGGGCACCGAGGTTTCCTGTCGTGAATAAAACGCGGGAACGAGCACTTTGACCGAGGAGATTCCCAAGAAGGCAAAGGCGTAGGCCATCAACGACCAGCGTGTCATGTCCAGATCGTGCAGACTGAATTCCCCGTGCTGGAACAAGGTACTCACCAGCGGCCCGGCCAGCAGAATCAGTCCCGCCGTCGCCGGCAGCCCTATCAGCACGAGTAAGCGCAGCGCCCAATCCAGAGTGGCGCTGAATCGTTCGGCCGACTTGGCGACATGCTCGGCCGACAGACTGGGCAGGATCACGGTAGCCAGCGCGATCGAGAAAATCCCCAATGGAAACTCCATCAGACGGTCTGCGTAATACAGCCAGCTCAGGCTGCCGGCAAAAAGCAATGAGGCGATGATGGTGTCCAGCAGCAAGCTGACCTGCGCAACTGAAGAGCCTAGAACGATTGGTCCCATCAAGCGGACAATTCGTCGAACGCGCAGGTCGCTCCACCCCCAGCGCGGGCGCGGCCACAGGCCAATCTGCGCCAGCCAGGGCAGCTGAAAGCCCAGTTGAATCACGCCTGCCACGAAAACGGCGATGGCGAGCACCCGCACCGACTCACCGTCAATGAACACGGCCGATATCAGGCAGAGGTTCAGGATCACCGGCGTGGCAGCCGGCACCGCAAAGCGGCCATAACTATTGAGCACACCTCCGGCCAGTGCGGTCAGCGAAATCAGCATCAGATAGGGAAAAGTCCAGCGCAGCAGATCACTGGCCAGGGCGTGCCGGGAAGCGTCTGCGGCAATGCCGGGTGCAAATACCCAGACCAGCAGCGGTGCGCTCAGACAGCCGACCAGCGTGATCAGCGCCAGCACGCCACCTAGGGTGCCCGCCACCGAATCGAACAATTTGCGCACATCTTCGGGGTCGCCGGCTGATTTAACCTCGGTGAATACGGGAACGAATGATTGCGACAGCGCACCCTCGGCAAAGACACGGCGGCCGAAATTAGGGATCTTCAGCGCCAGCAGAAAGACGTCCATAAGCGGTCCGGCGCCAAAAGCGGCCGCGAACAGGATGTCGCGCACAAAGCCCAGAATGCGCGACATCAAGGTCATCAGCCCCACAATGCCGGTCGATTTCAGTAGTCGCTTGGATGACATGACGGTAGATTGCGGGACAGAGTAGGCTTGCGCGACCCAATACTTGGTCGAATGCGTGAATTGGCGAGAATTGTGTGATTCTGCGCGATTCCGGTTCAGAGATCGCAGCATTGACAAGGCTGGGGCGCGCCACAATACTACCGCGCTATTTTTTTGTCAGCGGCAATCCGTATTAGGCGCCTCTGACAGGAATTTTCTTTTTTTCCAAAGTTTTGCAAGTTCAGGAGTTCTAGTTTTGGCTAACACCCTCAGCGCCAAAAAGCGCGCCCGTCAGGCCGTAAAGTCACGTGCCCGCAACGCAGGTCAGCGCTCGATGATCCGCACCACCATCAAAAAAGTCGTCAAGGCAGTTGAGTCCAGCGACAAGGCCGCTGCGCAGGCAGCCTACGCCGAAATGGTGCCTGTCCTGGATCGTCACGCTAATCGCGGCATGATTCACAAGAACAAGGCTGCCCGTCACAAGAGCCGCCTGATCGCGCATATCAACGCGATGGCCTAAGCCTTAAAGCTTAGGCATTATGAAAACCGCGGACCTTGGGTCCGCGTTTTTTTTGCTTTGGGGATTGAAGACCCCATCAATCCACAGTTCTAAACGCGCAAACGAAGCCTAAAAAGCGGGGTTCAAGTCGATAAGGTCAAATTATCGCAATGAATCAGCGCCGGCTCACCTGCCTGCCCGAGCCGCTCAAATAACTCTGAACGCCGAGCGCCCAGAATCTTGAGGGCATCGGCGGACGAATAGTTGCACAGCCCCCGGGCCACCTCCAGGCCAGCAGGATCGACACAGCTGACCATATCGCCTGCGCCAAAATGGCCTTCGAGCGCGGTAACGCCGACCGGCAACAGGCTCTTGCCGCCTTTGCGCAGAGCTGTCGCAGCACCCTGATCCAGGATGAGTTTACCCCTGACCTGTCGCTGACCAGCGATCCAGCGCTTGCGCGCCGTCATGGACACCGCGTCCGGACTGATCAATGTCCCCAGCGTTTCGCCGCCGAGGAGCCGTGTCAGCACATTCTCGGCCTTGCCGTGTGCGATGACGGTCGCCGCACCGGCGCGCGCGGCGATGCCTGCGGCCGAAACCTTGGTGCGCATCCCACCACGTCCAAGCTCACCCTTGCTGTCACCGGCCATGGAGTACAACTCCGGTGCCGACAGTGAAATCTCGGAAATCAGCTTCGCATCGGGGTTGGCGCGCGGATCCTGGTCGAACAAGCCGTTCTGGTCGGTCAAGATAACCATCAAATCAGCCTCGATCAGGCTCGCAGTGAGTCCGCCCAGTGTGTCGTTATCCCCCAGACGAATCTCGTCGGTGGAGACCGTGTCGTTCTCGTTGACTACAGCCACAGCACCAAAACCGATCAGCGCGTTGATCGTGGCACGTGCGTTGAGATAGCGTCCGCGATCCGCCACGTCGTCATGCGTCAACAGAACTTGAGCGGCGCGTATTCCGTGTTTCTCGAAACCCAATTCCCAGGCGCGGACCAGCCCCATCTGCCCAACCGCGGCGACCGCCTGAAGCTCGTGCAACACCACCGGTCGCTTGCGCATACCCAGTCGCGCCATGCCCTCAGCCACCGCCCCGGATGAAACCAGAACCACCTCTACACCGGCGCTTCTAAGTGCCGAAATCTGCGCGCACCATTGCGCAATCGCCTGATGATCCAATCCCTGGCCGCCGTCGGTGAGCAGCGAACTGCCGATCTTGATGATCCAGCGGCGGGCACGCGATACGCTTTCCCGGCTCATCCGTCTGCATCCTGCTCAAGGTCGTCGTCTGGCTCTGAATCCATGTCAGGATCACGTTCGCGCGGTGCCTGAGACTCAATCCAGCGCATCGCTTCACGGCACAAGTCCTCACAACCCTCTTTGCTTGCGGCGGAAATCGCGAACCAGCGCCCCTGCCAGTCCAGCGCTTTCAGGCTCTCCTGGATAAGCGCATCCTTCGCGCCGCTTTCCAGCAGATCAATCTTGTTGAAAACCAGCCAACGCTCTCGCCCGAGTACGTCCTCACTGAAATTGGCAAGCTCGGCAATAATAGTCTGCACCTGCTGCGGGATCGGCGTTTCATCAGGCGGTAATACATCGACCAGATGCAGTAATAATCTGGTGCGACTCAGATGCTTCAGGAAGCGGATACCCAGACCGGCACCTTCGGCAGCGCCGGCAATCAGTCCGGGGATATCCACCATCACAAACGATTGGTGCGGACCTGTCGACACCACGCCTGGCTGTGGATACAGCGTGGTGAAAGGATAATTGGCAATCTTTGGACGCGCTGCTGATACCGAGGCCAGCAATGTTGATTTTCCGGCATTGGGCAAACCAAGCAGCCCCACATCCGCCATCAGCGACAGTTCAATTCGCAATTCGCGCTGCTCGCCTTTAGATCCGGGGGATGCGCGGCGCGGCGTCCGGTTTGTGGAGGATTTAAAGCGCGTATTGCCCAGACCATGGAAACCGCCCTGAGCAATCTTGATTCGCGCATCGGCGACCGTCAGTTCGCCGATCTTCTCCTCGGTCGCCAAATCGAAGATCATTGAACCCAGCGGCATGCGCACTTCAATATCGGGACCGCCCCTACCCCGGCAATTGGCGCCACTCCCGTTCTCGCCGCGCTCCGCCTTGAATACCCGGTTGAAGCGAAAATCGGCCAAGGTATTGAGATTGCGATCGCCAACGGCATAGACACTTCCGCCGTCGCCGCCGTCGCCGCCGTCCGGCCCGCCAAAAGGGATGGCGCGTTCACGACGGAAACTGACGCAGCCGTTGCCGCCGTCTCCGGCTTCAACGCGTATGGTGGATTCGTCTACGAATTTCATGGTTGCTGGAACAAGTTATCCTGTGAAGCGAGCAATCGAGCAATAAAAAGGCCCCTTCCGGGGCCTTCTTAAATACTGCTGTAGTCACGTTCAGGCCGCGGGAAGCACGTCTACATGGAGACGGCTCTTGGGGCCACGCTGCTTGAACTGCACGGTACCGTCGACCAGAGCGAAAACCGTGTGGTCCTTGCCCAGACCCACATTCACACCGGCGTGATAATGCGTGCCGCGCTGACGAATGATGATGTTACCGGCGACAACGGATTCGCCGCCAAAACGCTTGACGCCGAGACGCTTGGACTGGGAATCGCGACCGTTACGAGTCGAACCGCCTGCTTTCTTATGTGCCATTTCTAAAAATACTCCGAATTCTGTCTGGTGGGGATCAGCCAACGATCTCGGTGATCTTCACCTGAGTGAAGTTCTGCCGATGACCCTGCTCCTTATGATAATGCTTGCGGCGACGATGCTTGACGATGCGAATCTTGTCGCCTCGGCCATGAGCAAGAATTTCTGCTTTGACAGAGCCACCATCAACTATGGGTACGCCGACCTTGATCGACTCGCCCTCACCAACCATCAGGACCTGGTCGAATGCCACGGTGCTGCCGACATCGCCAGCCAGACTCTCAATTTTCAGCGTTTCTCCGTTGGCAACACGGTACTGTTTGCCTCCGGTTTTGATCACGGCGTACATCAATTTTTGCTCCAGCAATGCCCGGACAAGTACTTGCTCCGGCTTAAAAAGGTGGCGAAGTCTAGGGGGATACTGACGCAAGGTCAATGAAATAAATGAATTTTTCTCAAGGGGATTCCTCCGGATTGACCTGAGCGCCCAGCGTCCCTAGGATCGCGCGCTCGAAACCTGCGTCACATTATGGACTTAAAGACTCTACTTTCCCCAATTTCAGAAGACATGTCGGGCGTCAATGACGTCATTCGGGCTCGACTTTCATCTGAAGTCGCGCTGATCAACGAGATTGGCCATCACCTGATCGCTGCGGGCGGAAAACGCCTGCGGCCGGCTTTGGTATTGCTATCCGCTCGCTCGCTGGGCTGCGCGGATGCCAGAATCCGGAGATTGCTGGCCGTCGTGATCGAATTCATTCATACGGCGACCTTGCTCCACGACGATGTCGTGGATCATTCGGATCTGCGCCGTGGCAAAAAGACCGCCAACGCGGTCTGGGGCAACGCTGGCGCGGTTCTTTCAGGCGACTTTCTGTACTCCCGCAGCTTCCAACTGATGGTCGAAGCCGGCATTCCCGAAGTCATGCAAGTCATGGCCGATACCACCAATGCGGTCGCCGAAGGTGAGGTATTGCAGTTGATGAATCAGGGTGACCCTGAAGTAGATGAGCAGCGTTATTTGCGCGTGATTGAGCTAAAAACCGCCGTCCTTTTTGGCGCGGCGGCCGAAATCGGTGCCCTGGCAGCCGATGCCGACCCCGAGCAACGCGCCGCGATGGGCAGATATGGTCACGATCTGGGCATTTGCTACCAGCTTATCGATGACGTGCTCGATTACCGCGCCGACCCTGAGGAGAGCGGCAAGGCGCTGGGCAATGACCTGTCCGAAGGTAAACCGACACTGCCCCTGATCCAAGCGATGAAACGCGGATCAGAAGCGGATGCCCTCGTCATCCGCCGCGCTATCAGCGATGGTCAGACCCACGACCTGGAGCAGATCATGGCCATCGTCGAGCGCACCGACTCTATCGAGTACACCCGGAAAATGGCCTGCAGCTATGCAGACTCGGCTAGGCGCGCCATCAGCAAACTGCCAGAGTCCGACTTCAAAACCGCCTTGGATGAGCTTTGTGGGTTCGCCACCCTGCGCAAGGCCTAAGCAATACCCTGCGCGATTCCCAGAATCGGTCGGCATCGCGACAAGTCCTTGACGGGATTGGTCGGGGCGACAGGATTCGAACCTGCGACCTCTTGCTCCATTTGTGGCAGCCAAAGTAGGCGCAAAACCGACCGGCCTTCCTGAGAGCCCGTGATCAATTGGCGCCTCCTCAGCAATGCGCCCGCCTAAGCAACGCTTCGGCCTGCGCGTAGGACGCTTCAGCGAGCCGAGCCATCACATGTCGCTCTTCAAGGTAAAACCATTGAAGCTGTGCATTGCACCCATGACGGTGGAGATCATGTCGCGCTCGGCGGTAGACAGACGCGGATTCCAGGTGTCGCAGATGAGAACGACGCGGTCTTCCTCGCTCTCGTTCCAG
>JBFJJV010000038.1:0-21873 GCA_041635265.1 Panacagrimonas sp. | reverse complement strand
GTCAGAGGTCCCAAGTGGTAACGCCATTGATCCATCCTGCTTCTCCAGTGCCGGCTTAATTGAGCGGGTCGATGTACTTATATCTGCGAGCAGCTCTAGTGCTCGCTACTTTAGCGCCTACTTGCCCTGCAGAGCTCGTGCCAATTACTCAAATACGGTTTTAGTTGTTTAAAAACAGATACTAAAAGATATATTGCACGTTCAGGCCCAAGCCACAGCGGCCCCATTTAGGGCCATGAATCCGGGGGGCTTACGAAAACGTAAAGAGGGCCGGCGCCGCCAATATCTGGGTTCAATTATGTCGGAACTGCTGCTAATGATCGAAAGTTCCGAAATATCAGAGAAAAGTGCCGCAATCGTAAGGGGCAACCAGCAGACGCACCAATTGGTCGGCGACTACTTCGCCAAGATATTCCGGCCAAGCCTTAGAATCTTTGCTTTGCGCGCCCAATCTGATACTGGCACGGCTGGTGCTAGCAGGCCAGTGCTATCGCTGCGCTGGCCTTTAAAAAATAGATGGGACAAGAAAAAAGCAGGCAGCGCTGGGGGAACACAGTTTGTGTAATGCTTGGTGGAACGAGCCAACCCTCAGCCATTCGCTTGCCTCGTCGAATTTTGAATCATTGAACAGGAGAATTTAGTGACAAGACCCGCCCCTGAACCAGCAACGGCCCAATCCTGCTGTAAAGCTCTCAAGTATTTGTTTTCACTTCGATTGATCAGTCTATTTCTGCTTGGTTCAATTGCCTCGCCTACTCTGGCGTCCGAAAATGGCGGAGGCAACTATGGTATCGGCGTACAGACCGTGATGGCCGGCGCCTTGCCGCCGCCCGGGATGACCCTGTTCGGCGGCTACGTTGTTTATTACTCGGCTGACAGCTTCCGCGGCGATGACGGGGACGCCTTGGTCCCTGGGTTCAAGGCGGACGTTCATGTGCAGGCGATGCGCGCAGTGCATAGCTGGGGGAGCTATAAGGGCCTGACCCTCAGCAGCAGCGTGATTTTGGAGTCTATCTACGCAGAGATCGAAGCGGGCGGGCAGCACGACAGCGACTTTGGCCCGACCCTGATCGATTTCGAACCATTACGCATCGGCTTGCAATTGGGGAACTGGCATCTGCAGACCGGCACCTACTTCTGGTTCCCGCTCGGAGATTACGACGCGAATGCAATAGCCAATAGCTCCTATGGCTACACCACGATTTCACAGTCGATTGATGCGAGCTGGCTTCCAACGCCGCAGTGGGAGATTTCATTGGACGCCCATGTGTCGTTCAACTTCGAGAACAGCGATACCAACTACCATTCCGGCGATCAGTATGGCTTGACCTATCACGTCGGCTATCGACCGTTTGTATCGAACCCGAAATGGCAATTTGGCCTCAATGGATTCTATGTAAAGCAATTCAACGACGACGAACTCAATGGCATGAAAGTCCCCGGCGGGTTTCGACTGCGGAAATTTGCGGTCGGACCTCAGATCGGATATTGGTTTTCTCCGGCCGTCGCTGTCATGTTCAAATGGCAAGCTGAGAGTTCGGTGCGCAATGCACCCAGAGGCGACTCCTTCTGGCTTCAGGCTGGCTTTCCGCTGCCGATATAAGCGCTGGCGCAGCTACACAATCTAATTCTGCAGACAAAATTCCGAGGACGAGCATGGACCTGAGTGAACTGATCAACGTCAAAGAAGGGTGGATAGACCGCCGATTATTCTGGGACCAGGGCATTTATGAACTCGAACTTGAACGCCTGTTCGCCCGCTCCTGGCTCTTCGTTGGCCACGAGAGTCAGATTCCCAAGCCGGGCGACTTTCTCACCACCTATATGGGGCAGGACAATGTGGTGGTTTCGCGCCATAAGGACGGCAGTGTTCGGGTATTTCTGAACTCTTGTGTGCATCGCGGCAATCGCATCTGCTTTGCGGATCGCGGCAACACCCGCAGCTTCGTCTGCAATTATCACGGCTGGGCCTACGGAACTGATGGCAGCCTGCAGGGCATGCATGAAGACAGTCATTACGAAGGCTGGATCGACAAGTCACAGTGGGGCTTGAAGAATGCGCGTGTGTCGTCCTACAAAGGCCTGCTCTTTGCCTGCTTCGATTCGGACGCGCCGTCTCTTGACGACTTCCTCGGAGATTACCGCTGGTATCTCGATATCGTGCTCGACCAGTGCGATGAAGGCACCGAATTCATTGGCGGCTGCGTCAAGAATATGTTCGACGCGAACTGGAAATTTGGCGCCGAGAATTTTGCCGGAGATTCCCTGCACGTCGGCTGGACACACAATTCGGGCACCCAGTCGATCACCTACGGCAAGCAGGTTGGCGAAGTCATGCCGGTGGACCCCCAGTCTTTCCACGCCAACGCCAACGGCCACTGCTGGGAGGGCGGGCTGGACGGCATCGGCTCAATCGCCCTGCTGTCGTCGGATCGCCCCTGCATCATGGAGTACTACCAGGCTCGGCGGGAAAAAATGGCCAAACGCCTGGGCGAACTGCGCGCCAAACGGATCTTCGGATCGGTAATCTCTGCGACCGTGTTTCCAAATTTTTCCTTCCTGCCCGGCATCGCCACCATGCGGGCCTGGCTTCCCAAAGGCCCCACCCGCATCGAACTACGCGCATGGACGATCATCAACAAGGACATGCCGGACGATGTCCGCGAGGCGGTGCGTGACGCCTGCATGTTGAGCTTCGCCCCCGCCGGCCTGTTCGAAATGGATGACGGCGAAAACTGGGAAAATGCGACACGTTCGAACGAGGGCGTCATCACCCGGCGCGGCCGACTGCATTACGGTCTGCGCAATGGCACCTCACGGCGCGACGATCCGGATCTGCCCGGCAATATCAGCCGCCCAATGTATAGCGACGTCAACCAGCTTGCGTTCTATCAGCGCTGGCTTGATTTCATGACCGCCTCGTCGTGGGCCGACATTCCCAAATCGCGCTGAGAACTCGATATGAATCAGAAAACTCTGGACGAAATGGCGCTCTGGTATGAGGTCAATCAATTTTATACCCGTGAAGCGCGCCTGCTTGATGCCGAAGACTACGACGCCTGGCTGGAAACCATGACTGAGGACGTCAGTTACTGGATGCCAACGCGCGAGAATCTATTTCGCCGTGATGAGGCGGCGCTCGACGAGCAGCGCATGAATTTCTATCGAGAATCACTGACTTCGCTGCGCGTACGCACCCATCGCCTCAAGACCGGCACCGCCTGGTCAGAGAATCCGCGCACGCGTTATCGCCATCTGATCACCAACGTCGAGGTCGAAGCCGGAGACGCACCGGGCACATACCGGGCGAGTTCGAATTTTCTGATCTATCGCAACCGCCTCGAGCGTGACGAGAGCTGGATGGTGGGCGCTCGCGAGGACGTCTTGCTTCGTGTAGAAGACAAGCTGCGACTGGCCAAGCGCACTGTCCTGATTGACCAGAACAGCCTGCTTAGCAAAAACCTGAATGTCTACGCCTGAGCTTTGACCCGGCACAGATCATCGGCTCGAGGGATCCCCGCCCCTGGCATAGACCTGAAGCAAGACAACTAAGCCACTCTTCAGGAGCTAGGCGGTCTTTAGGGTCTCATCCTGCCAGTCTGGCCAGCCGGCGGCTTGATTCGCTTTGCGTGCCAACTCCCGCTCTGCTTCACTGGCGTGGTGCAAATCCCAATGCTTCAGCCGTGGCTTGGCGATGACTTCCTCCCAGAGACGCGGAATAAACGAAGCCAGGAAACACATGACGATGCTCGGCATCTGTGGCGCCTGAGGGTAGGTGACGAGCCTCTCGTAGGCCTTGTCGGGGTCCAGATGATGTTCAGAATGATTCGAAATTTCGAATGAAACCGCACGACTCAGCGTCTTCAGATGATTCCAGGAATGGTGCGGTAGCAGCGGCGTACCCTCTTGCCTGACCAAGCCATAGTGCTGTGTGTAATTAAAGCCGCTGATGATCAGAAAACACATGATCCAGGCAATGATTAATACGGGCACGCCCCAAGGGCCGGCGATCGCCAGAAAACTGCCGATCCAGACGGCGAGGCTCAAGAAGCCCCACATCAAGCGACTGCGCGGCGACCACAGAGGTAGCCTGAGTTTTTCTAGCCGGGTCAATTCCAGTCGCATTGCGATCATGAATCCGTGATAGAGGGACCGGAAAGTGAAGTCATACACGCTCTGGCCCCGCCGCGGCGTATCGGAGTCAGCGAATGTGCCCACGTTCGGATGATGGCCATGGACGTGGTACAGATCGTTCCAGGGCAGGCCAAACAAGGTCAGATAGAGGCTGGAATAGAAAATTTCAAAAGGATGCTTGCGATGCATCAATTCGTGCGCAGCCGGCAGACCTGCCAGTGCGCTCAGGAATCCAACCGAGATCATGGCGCCGACGAAGTTGAAGGCGCTGAGGCTCTCGTGACGCACGTGCAGCCCGAGCAGCACCCACAGGCTCAGCATCAGGGGGAACTGCAGATATAGAACACCATCGTAGAGCCATTTCGGCGCTGCGTTGTGTTGCTCCACATCGCTGCCCAGCAGCACATCGGCAAGCGCCAGCGCGACAAAGGTGGCCAGCCCCAGCCAGACCCAGGCATCACCCAGCACCAGACCGAGCACGCCGACGCAGAGCATGGCGGTTGCCACCAGATATCTCGTGTATTCACTGACTATATTCATCATGACGGTCAGTCACCTTGAAGTATTACAATTCGTGCTGTGAGGATATGAAATAAGGACGTCTGCTGCCTTGTGCAACCGCGCATCGACCGCTGCGCATCGAAGTTTTCCTCGCCACCTTATTATAGTAAGTATCTGTGAACGGATCGACTTGGACTTCTCAGCTTGATTCTTGCAGCATCCTACTACCGCTTGAAGTGATTGAAATTGAACCGTATTTGATGTTTTTTAAAATGAAACTGAACACATTTGAAGTGATGGACCCGCATGCTGCGCTTTTTTAAAAGAGGGGAAACCCGATTAGGCCGGGTCCGCATTGAGCCTTTTGGCAAGGAAATTGAAATCCCCGGGGAGCACAGCATCCTCCAGGCTGCCCTGGACGCTGGCATTCCCTTCCCCCACAGCTGCAAGGTCGGCACCTGCCTAAGCTGCCGGGTAAGGCTGACAAGCGGCAAGATCAAACCCATCCGGGACTTTTCTTATGTTCTGAGCGGGGAAGAATTGCAGGCAGGCTACATTCTGGCCTGTCAGGCGAAAGTAAAGGCCGGCGTGCAATGTGTGCTCGAGCTGGATCTGGAGGCCGATGCACCAAGCCATCCCACCGTTTCGATCACGGCAAACATCAAGGGCAAGAAAGAGCTGACGCACGACATTATTGAACTGAAGCTGCGCGCGCCTCAGTTTCTCTCCTATACCGCCGGGCAATACGCGGAACTCAGGGCGCCGGGCATGGATCGAGGCCGTGCCTATTCCTTTGCGAGCAAACTCGGTGCTGGCAGCAGCCAGGAATTCAGGTTCTTTGTTCGCAAGGTTCCGGGCGGAGAATTTACAGCCTGGTTGTTTGAGGCAGCGCAGATCGGCGACAGCGTTGAACTGAGCGGGCCCATGGGAAATTTCTGGTTGCGTAGAGGATCGGCGCCGCTCGTCTGCATCGCAGGTGGCAGCGGTCTGGCACCGATCATTTCCATTCTGCAGACGGCTGGAGAAACCCAGGTCAAGCGCGACATCACTCTGGTCTTTGGTGCCCGCGCCCAGAGGGATCTGTATGCGCTGGACGAGATCAAGTCGCTGGCGAGTCGCTGGCCCGGACAATTCAAATTTATTCCCGTGCTTTCCGAGGAGCCGGAAGGAAGCGACTGGGAGGGCCAGCGTGGCTTTGTGACGCAAGCACTGGACGAGTCGCAAATACCCGGCCTGGGCGCGCGCCATGCCTACCTCTGTGGTCCGCCGCCGATGATCGATGCGGCCATTGAGGTTTTGAATCAGGCGGGCGTGCATCACGACCATATCCATTACGACAAATTCCTGGATGCCAGTGACCTTGCGGAAGCGGAGGCGTAATTTGCCAGCATTTGCATGATCGTCAGGATCTGACCCTCACCTCAGCATGCGGCATCGGGGATCAGGGTCGAGTCAGGTTGACCACAACCGTCGAGATAATTTGGCCGCCAAGGCCGCGAGTACGGTGCCCTTCGCCGCTGTCATCCTCGGGCCGAAGAATCGTCCCAGGCCCAAAACGACGCACCTCGCCACTTCCCACTTCGATTTCGATCTCCCCACGCAGGATCACCAGGTATAACGGGTTCGGCACGCAGTGCCAGCCAGAGTCGTAATCCGGATCCATTTCACGAAACAGAACACCGGGCGCCTCCTGCAGATCGGAGAAGCGGCCGAAGCGGCCCTTGTCGGTCAGCGTCAGTTCTTCGTCGAAAAAACTCGACTTGCCGTCGCCTCGATCGCGGATAAGCACTATTTTCATGGCATGGATCTCTCGAAGAGTTGGAAGTTGCGCATCCCTATAGGCTGGGCTCAAGAAAGCCTTCGCCGATGGACTCGTCGTAATACGACAGGGCGCGCTTAAAATTTTCAGCTGACCACTGCACGGGCTGATAATCCCGGTGCGGTTCGGTCATGCGCCCACCGGAACACAGCTCGATCCGAACCCCGAAAGGGTCACGGAAATACAGTGAGAAGGTGCTGCCATAAGGCTGGCGCACCGGTCCGAGCAGATCGATCTCGATCCCATCGCTGCGCAGATGCGTGCCGTCCGCCAGGATGTCAGAGGAATCCTCCTTACTGAACGCGATGTGATGCAGGCGCACGGAATCCGATGGCGCAGCAGCCGGAAACACGGTCAACTCCTGCCCGCCCACGTTCTTCAGCATGCGGTAGAGCATCGCGGAAACCAGTGTGCCATCCGAACCCACGACTTTTTCAGACACAAAGAAATCCAGCACATCAGTCAGGAAGGCTGAGCAGCGCGCGGGCTCGGGCGAGGTGAACGCGACGTGGTTGAGATGCAGCGGTGCCGGCGTGCCGCGCAGGGCTTTGGGGACAACCCAGTCCGGCGACTCAAAACCGGTCACGTAGCCAGGCTGCTGCATCTCATCGAACAGTCGCAGGCGCGGCCCGGCCGGAACGACAAAGGCGATAGACTGACCCAGGCCGGCCGGAGCGGAAGCGCTTTCCAAGCCGACGCCAGCCGCCACGGCCCGCGCACCCAGTCCTTCGAGATCATTGGCATCGCGCACCTGGAAACCCACCTCGACCAGGCCCGGCTTCGCGCTGTGTTCGACGATCAGCGAGAACTGATAGGGGTCGTGCCAGCAGCGGAACATGGCGCGATCAGGTTCGCTCGCGGTTTCCATCAGCCCGAGCTCGCCCACGTAGAAGGCGCGCGCGCGCAGCAGCCTCGGATCATCGACCGCGATCCAGACATAACCGATACGGCTTACGCCGGAATGTTTGAGTGACATAGTGCGCCTCAGGTCATGACCGCAAAGAATTCATCGAACAGCTGACTTTCGTAATAGAAAACGCCGCGGGCGATGTTCGGAAGATCCCAGCGCACCGGGCGCACGCAGCCGGGCACCCCCGAGGTTTCGTACACACCGCACTGGAACTCGTTCTGGTTTCCGGAAGGATCGTAAAAATACGTCGTGGTGACGCCGGCCACGCCATGGCGTGTGAGACCGTAGCGAAGGGTCGTGACCTGACGGTGCTTGAGCATGTCCACGCGCCGGATCACATCGGCGCGATCGTGAACGTAGAACGCCAGATGGTGTAGTGCGCCCAGCTCGGGGCCATCGGACAGCGCAATGTTGTGCATCGTATTGCCAACGGTGAGGAAATAAATCATCGGCTCGCCGTCGGGCCCGGCGACCGTTTCTGTCACGCCGAAATCCAGTGCCTCGCGCATGAAGGCGGCGGCTTGGGATACCTTGGGCCCGGCCACCAGCAGGTGATCCAGATGCGTGACCGGACTAATCCCATCAATCCAATCGATAATGGGATCTGGGTCGCGCATGCCGGTGGAATAACCGACGTGTGCCGCGTGATGGAACAGGTTGATTACGTGTCCGGTCGGCAACTCGATCTTCAGGCCCTCGCTCTGCCCTACGAGTTCACCAGACGGCATGCGCACATAGCTCAGCCCCCATTCTCGCGCCGCCCACTCTGCCTCATCCAGATCGCTCGCATCTGTCACCTTGAACCCGATGTGGTCAAGGCCAGCTCGGTCGGACTGATTGAGCACGATGCAGTGATGATCCTGCGCATCATGTGCCTGCAGGTAGACCTGCCCCGGGCGACGATCTGTCACGCGCAGGCCGATCACCTGGGTGTAGTGCTGCTCGCAGTCCTCCAGCGACATCACGCGCAGGCTGACATAGTTGAGTCGGGTGATTGCCATCGCCTATTCCTCCGGATTCCTTGGTATCTGATTGCCGCAGGGGCCCTGCTTCATTTCACTGCCACGCTGGCAGTTCGCTGGCTCAGCACCAGCAGTACCGCGTCGAGCCCCTTCATGCTCGCTGCTGCGCTGCCGGCTTCGCGCGACAGCGTTGCAAGGGCCTGTGCGCCAGCGACCTTTACGTCACCTTCCGCCGCCTTGATCTTATGCAGTCGCGCCATGCCCTGCTCCAGAAACAACCACAGATCCTCCAGCGCGTCGCGTCGCGTTCGACCGTAACCCTTGACCACGCGTGCGGCGTCGACGACCAGTGACGCGAACTCAGGACGCTCCAGATGTTGAATGATTGCCAACTCCCAACGCTCGATCAGCGCCAATTCCTGCCTGTGGCGGAGAGATCCGCGGCGGAAGCGACGCTGAGCTGCAATCAGGCGCATCAACCAGTAGCCGACAACAGTGCTGGTCTTGATCCGCAGCGGAAATTTCAGCCGGTCGAAATTGCTGAACAGACGGCGACCGATGTTCTCGATCAAGCGCGCGAGTCCCGCCGGCAGAGCGCCAAGCACTTGCTCGGTATCAGGCACCAGATAATCCACGACCACATAGCGCTGGCCATTGACCTCGTATTCCTGCTCGATACCGGCGAAACGTTGGCGCCGGGTCTTGAGTTGGGCGACGCGCGAGACATCCTCGTAGCTCAGCCAGTTGGCGAGATGCCTGGCGTATGCGGCGAGCAGCTTCTGCGCGCTAGGGCCACGCGCGGCCATGGAGCGCAGGCGGCCGATGTAGTCCTCAGCGTAGCGTGCATCCTGGAAGTCGATCAGCCGGTACAGCGCCTCGGCCAGCACGCTCATCACCTCGGCCGGAAACTCAGCGGCGCATTGGTCCACCAGCTCGCGATACGCCTCCTGTGAGGCGCGTCCCTCGATCGCGCTGAGCCTCTGGCGTACGGTCTCGCTGGCCTCCTGCGGCAGCTTGACGCCGCTGACCATGGTGCGCGGCAAGCTGCCATCCCGCACGCGCTCATAGCCGAGATTGAATGCGGCAATATTGGCCTTGACGCTCACCTGCGAACGCTCGATTGCAGTGTGGAAACCTTCTCGCGGTAGATTCAGTACCGGCGAAGCCACCGCGGCGCCCAGCAGGATCGCGTTGCTGCTCAGCGGTGGCAAGCCCGCCTCGACCACGAGACGCTGGGCGTCGAAGAGGTAGTGCCGGTCCGGCGCGAGCTGTCGTGCGGCGTTGACGATGATCGAGGTGTCATACACCCCCCCCTCCGCCGGCATCTTCTCGGCTGTGGTCAGATAGCGAGCACTGTTGCCCACAATCACCGCGTGAGGTGCAGCGAACCCAGCCGCCAGAATGCGGCCAAGCTCGAGCAGTTCCTGCCCGATCACGAGGTCTACTTCACCGGGCACGCCGAACATGGAGGCGACCCGCGGAACGTCTCGCCCGGGCGCGCCTTCACAATAATAGGTCACGGTGCCGGCGCGCTGGGACAGACCCAGCAAGCCGATACTGGAAGCACCCCAGCCCGACTCCAGCAAACCGTGTACGAGCCAGTCACTGAGCACACCACCGCCCTGCCCGCCGACGGTACCGATCAGCACGCGGCAGGCGCGAGATCGTCCGATTTCGACTGCGCTCATGCCTGCACCGCTGTCGGCGGCGCCTTCGGCGCGCCACGTTTGGCAGGAATCAGCCAGCGCGAAATGGCTTCGCGCCAGCGCTCAAGCAAACCTGCATTCTCAATTTTTGTGACTTTGTAGAACGAGGGGCACAACTGCGCGGCGGTGGAAATCTCACCGCAGACACCACAGCCGATACAGGTCTTATCGATGCTGGCAACCGGCGCCGTCCGCAGTGGGTTGGGCCCGTCCTTGAGCGAGAGGGAAGGACAACCGTTGAAACGCATGCAGGCGTGATCGCCCACACAGACCTCCTCATCCACGCCCAGTCGCTCGATTTCCACGCGCTTGCCAACCTTGATCGCCTCCTCCCGCGCGGGCCTGATATGTCGCTGCGCCTGCAGCGCACATTCGGCCTCCGAAATCAGCACGCGAACCTGCGGCGTACCGGCGTCCTTGTGAATCTTCTTCAGCTTGGCTTGAAATTCCTTGAACTTGTAGGGATTAGCCGTCTCGATACGTTTCACCCCCATGGCCTTGAAAGTTGCGGGAATGCTCATCGTGGCGTTCATGGCTTCACCGTTCATCAGGCGGCCAACGTTGGGATTCTCGTGGGCGCCCGTCATCGCGGTCCACTTGTTGTCGAGCACCACGTAGGTCGCGTCCTGCTTGTTGTAAATCGCATTGGCGGCAGAGGTATTGAAGGCGCTGTGCCACAAGGTGCCGTCACCGACGACGGACACGTTCTTCTGCTCGGACAGCGCGCTAACAGCACTCGCCGCCGCCAGTCCTCCGCCCATGCCGATGTTGGAATCGGCCATCTCGAAAGGCATATAGCCGGCCATGCCGTAGCAGCCCACGTCGCCGGCATGCCAGTGCTTTACACCAGTGTTGTACTCGTCAATCTTCATCTGCGAGAACACAGGGCGCTCGGGGCAGCCGCTGCAGAACGTCGGCAAGCGCGGTGGCACCGGCTTTGGAAAGAGTTTGCCGGCCTGCTGCTTGCGATCCAGCAAGGCCTGCATAGAAGCCACGGGACCTTCGAAACCGAGCGCCTCTTCCACGAAGCCCGCTAGCGGCAGCGCCAGCTTCTCCGGGCTCAGCTCGCCGAATTTCGGCACACGATCGTGAGCTGAGAAACTCAGCGACATGCTGCGTTTCTGCAGCAGCGCACGTAGATACAACTCGAGCAATTCCGGCTGGCCTTCCTCGATCAGCAACACATGACTCTTGCCACTCATGAAGTCAGCGAGCTGGTCGTCGTTGAGTGGATGAATGACATTGAGCTGCAATAGGTGCAGACGGGGATCCAGCGCGCCAAACTCATCGGCCAGGCCCATCAGGCTAAGCAGCCGCAGTACGGTGTTGTAGGTAGTGCCATGCGTGATCAAGCCGACCTTTGCATCGCGATTGCCGAAAAACTCGTTGAGTTTGCGCTCGGCCACCAGTCTCGCCGCAGTCGGCAGCCGCGTCTCAAAGCGGCTCTTCTCCTGCTGAAAGGAATAAGGTGGCAGCGCGAACAGCGTCGGGTCTTTACGGAACTCCTTGAGCTTGTGCACCGTGCTGATCTTGGGCAGCAGGTTGTCACCAACCACGATCTCGCTATTGGCGTGCGAGAGGTGTGGCCGCAGCAGCAGCGCGACCACCGACTGGCTGTCACGTGACAGGTCCATGCCTTCCTTGCCCATGCGATGGAGCAACTGCTGATCGCCGCGCGGATCGATTGTCACGAGCCCTGCCTTGGCCGCCCAGGGCAGCGTGCGCTGCAGCACCGTCGTACTCGATCCACCATAGTCCTCCCCGACGATGATCATCGCGCCGTCTTTGACCCCTAGCTGCGATACGTGATCCACGACATCTGTGGCGACGCCGTTACCGAGCACTTTCCATGTCACCGCGCCACGCACCGGCTCGTACACCGATGCAGCGAGCATGGCCGCCGCCGCCATCTCGTTGCTGGAGGACTCGAAGTACATCCCATAGTCCTTCAGCACTGGCTCGTAGGCGTCGGCAACCGCATCGAGCAGGTTAGCGGTGGGTGCGCCGGGATACCCGCCGAAATAGCTGACCCCCGATTCCAGTAGAGCCTTGAGCACTACCAGCGCCCCATCCCCATAGAGTTTGGACCCAGCACCGCCCTTGAGCTGATCGATGTCGCTATCGGTGAAAGCGTGAGCCATTTGTTTTCTCCGCTGTAGTGCAGGACTTTGAATATCGTGGCCGTTAACAGCCCCGGAAACGGGGCTGTCTCTTTTCATTGAATGCGGCAATCCCCTCGCGCTGATCCTCGCTTCCGATCAATAGCGCCATCGACAGCGCTTCGACTTCCATGAAGGCGTCGAAGGACATGCGCAGAGATTCGCGAAGGGCTTTCTTTGACAGCCCCATCGCCAGCGTCGGGCCTGCTGCGAGTTGCTCAGCCAATGCGCGCGATGCGGTGGAAAACTCAGCGTCGGGGACCACGCGGTGATAGAGGCCCAGTTCCAGCGCACGCGCGGCACTCAAGGTCTGGTCCAGCAGCACCAGTTCGCGGGCACGCGACAAGCCTAAGCTCTGGGCCAGGAAATAGAGGGCACCCGAATCGGGCATCGTCCCGACCTTGCCGTAGCCCATGACGAAACGCGCCTCTTCGCTGGCGATGATCAGGTCGGCGGCCAGCGCAAGCGGAATGCCGGCACCGGCGACCGCGCCGTTCAGAGCGGCGATGATCGGCTTGTCGAGATTCTGCAGGCTGCGGATCATCGGCCGCGTATTGAGATCCAGAAAGTTGCGGATGTGTGTTGGCTCATGCGACTTGAAGATCGACTTGAGATCGCCACCCGAACAAAAGGTCCGCCCTTCTCCAGTGAGCAGCACCGCGCGTACTTCAGGGTCGCGACCCGCTCCGTCGAAGGCGGCGGTCATCGCGTGGATCGTTACGCTGTCCAGCGAGTTGCGCGATTCAGGGCGGTTGATACGCAATTCGAGCACGCCCCCCCTGAGACTCGTCAGCAGGCCGGGAGCGCAACTCATGTCGGCACCCCTGTCTTTCCAAAGTTCGGTTTCTCGCGCGCCTTGATTGCACGCATCGCCTCGGTGTGATCGGCGCTGCGAAAGCTCAGCCCCTCCAGCGCGAGTGAGGCGTCAATCACCTGATTGAACACCATGCGCAAATATAGGTTCACTGAGCGCTTGGTCAGCTCGATTGCCAAGCGAGGGCCCTCCTCCAGCCGCTTCGCGAATGCGTACGTACGTGCCCTGAGCTCAGCAGCCGGCACAGCGTGATTGACCAGCCCAATGGCGGCGGCCTGTGCGCCGCTTAGCGCATCGCCAGTCATCAGGAATTCCTTGGCGCGGTTGGGCCCCAGCAGCAGTGGCCAGATAACCGCGCCGCCGTCGCCAGCGACGACACCGATGCCGACATGCGGATCAGCGATCTTGGCCTTATCGCTCATGAAGCTCACATCTGCAAACAAGGCGAGTGTCGCACCGAGTCCGATCGCCGCGCCGTTGATCATGGAGATCACCGGTTGCGGCGCGTCGATAATTCCACGCAGCACGTCAACGCCCTCGCGCAGAATTCCGGTGAAGCCCTCACCGTCCTGCGCTGCGGAGCTGACCCAGTTCAGATCACCACCCGCACAAAAGGCCCCGCCGGCAGGGTCGCCGGTCAACACAATCACCGCGATCGAACGATCCAAGGCCGCTTCGCGAAGCGCCTGCGGCAGTTCCGCATGCATGGACTGGTCCACTGCATTGCGGGTTTCAGGTGCGCTTAGAAGTATGGTCAGGATCGCGCCCTCGCGCTCGAGCTTCAGCCGTTCGTAGGGTGCGCTCATGCCTGCATCGTCCTGATGACACCGCTCTTTCGATGGATCACGTTGGGTTTCTCCCGCTGGTTCGTTCTGTTTGAATCTGTTCTGGGGCAAGGCATCCGGGCGCCGGAGCACGTCAGATGGGATAGATGATGTAGCGCGGCGGCACGGCGGTATCCATGACGGCGAGCCTGGAGCGGAACTTCAACGCCCCATCCTGTTCGGTCACCACGTCCTCGTAATGCCCGACAGTCAGCAGCGATGAATGCCCCTGCGCGTTGGTGAAGAACACCGAGAAGCTAGTGCTCACTTCCAGGTCCATGCCCGCTCCTCGCACGCATCGGTCGCGCGATATGAGGTGGCGTGACTGGTAATGTTCCACCGCATGATTCCATACTTCTTCGACGAACTTGACGCGATCGCGCAGGCGCTCATAGCAGTCGTCGAGCATCATGCCGACGGGTAATTCCATCTTCTGATTCTCAGCGCTCGTGAGCGTGTAGCGGCCGTCGCTGGCAAAGCAGGCGAGCCAACCATGCATATCGCGACGGTCGAGGGAGTACACGTACTTCTGCTGGAGTGCATCCAGTCGCGCCAACAGGGCAGGATCAAGCACGATGGTCATAATCAGCTACCTACCAGATTGAGCGAGCGGTAATAGGCCCACCACGGCGTGTTGCCTGCCTCGTCGTTCTGCAGGGAGTAGCGACCGTCCGGACTTTCCTTCAATCCCTTGTAAAAATTGATGCTGCCCTCCGGAGCGCTCATCGATTTCTGTACACGGTCGAACATCGCGCCATCCTCGATGCTGACGAAACCGCTGGGGCCGAGCAGATTCGCGCTTTGACGGATTCGGTGTTGCAGCAGCTCCGGCGGATCGTCGGCGAAGCCGAGATAGGTGTAGTGCACTTCCGTCCGGTGCGGGCCGAGCGGGCGACCGAAGCGAAAGTTAATGCTGTTGAGGTGCTTCACCACCTGCGTAACGGGGCGCAGCAGATTCACAGCCGCGGTTTTCTCGTCGCCCTCGGTGCGGATCAGCGAGGCATCGGCGAGATAGCCGTTGTCGACGATTCGGAGGGCTTCGTAGTGTGCCCCCCAGTGACCTGGGAATCCGTCTGCGGTGATCCGCGCCTGTCCGCCTTGATAGCCGAGCATGCGAAAGGCCGTGTGGAGCAGGCCGGCGTGGTAACCGTCATTGTCCATGTAAACCTTCCAGTTGCAGTTGAAGACGATCTTCTGATACCCGAGCAACTTGAGCTTGCGCTGACCGCCGCCCAGTGCCGCCATCAGCGAATCCGTGACTTCACCAAAGAATTCCTCGATGGGCGGCGTCTCATCATCGAAGGTGGCCCAGATCACCTGGTTCCACAACACGCAGCGCAGACGTTTCAGTCCACTCTCCTCTTTGGAGAAGTGTTCCGGAAACCGTTCCTCACCGGGAACACGATGCAGCTTGCCGGCACAGTCGTAAACCCAGGCGTGATACGGGCAGGTAAAGTCGGTCGCCTTGCCGCGAAACGCGGTTGCGATCTGCACACCGCGATGCGCACAAGCGTTGACCACGACGTTGAAGGTTTCTGCGCCTGTGCGTGTAACGATCAGTGGCGTCTCGCCCACCGTCACCGTCTTATAGTCATTAACATTGGCGACTTCTGCTTCGAGCGCCACAGGGTGCCAGAACGGACCGTGGAAAATGCGGTCCAGTTCCTGCCGATAAATGGAGTCGTCCGTGTACAGCGTGTACGGAATCTTTGTGTGGTCTTGCCAGGACCTCTCGGCTTGAAACGATGACGCATCATTCATCGGAACTCTCCCTTGTCTACCTGCAGAGATGGAGTACTTAAAACGAGTGGCGCTACCCAGAGCGTGTCAAAATTTCACCTCTTCAGTGAGACGCGCGGGGCGCTTCAAATCACAAAAGGCCGCGCGCAATGCCCCATAAGCGCCCCCCAAATAAAGGGCGCGAATCATGAGCGTCGTGACGCAGGCCGAAGTACTCTGAAGGCTGTATGTGTTACTGCAGATATCCGAGATCCCATCCAATATCGGAGTCATCACGACGACGGGAAGCGGCTGCAAGATAATCAAACAGCAGATGCCAGCCAAACCAAGAACCAGGCGGACCATTTTCATGAATGTGCTGCTCTCATGGAATGGTCCGCTGAATCATTTCTGATCCGGGCCCCGATCGTTTTGACGGCAAAACCCGGCCGCCCAATTACCCCTGCCGGGTAGCGGACAATCAGGTGAGTGTTTTATGTTCACACTTTCTACCATGCTGTCCAGCCGCCGTCGTGCGCGATGACCTGGCCTGTCATGAAGGACGCGGCATCGCTCGCGAGATAGACGAGCAGACCTGCCAATTCCTCGGGATCACCGGTTCGACCCATCGGGGTGGCGGCGTGCAAGCTGTTTACAATTCTTTCCAGCGCCTCTTTTGAGGGCGGCAAAGCCTCGCGGCCCAATTGCGTACCGAGATGCCAGCCCGGTGCGATGACATTGCAGCGGATGCCCTCAGCCGCATACTCAACCGAGACCTGTTTGCTCAGGGCGATGACGGCGCCCTTCGATGCAGAATAATTCGCGGCCACTGCCGACAGTTCCGGTGCCACCCCGCCGAGTGCGGCAATCGATGCCAAATTGATAATCGAACCTGCATTGCGCTTGATCATCATGGGCAGCGCCGCCCGAGTGCAAAGAAAAACCCCACGCGCATTCACGCCTTGCACGCGATCCCAGTCGTCGACGGACATCTCGTGTAATCTGCGCGCGGCACTTGCGATGCCCGCGTTATTGACGAGGATGTCCAGGCGCTGGTGATCGCGCTCCACCCCAGCCATCAGCGCGGCGACGGAATCGGTGTCTGCGACATCGACGTAGCTGGCTTGCGCTGTACCGCCCTGCTCAACAATCTGGGCGGCCGTTTTTTCTGCCTCCGATGCCACGACGTCAGCACACAGCACACTGGCCCCGGCAGACGCCAATGCGCGGGCAAAGACACGACCGAGACCAGACCCTGCACCGGTTACGATTGCAACGCGACCATCAAGCCGGAATTGATCGAGCGTAAACGGCGGACGGATGGTCTCAGCATTCATTGCGCGGTATAGCCCCCATCAATGGGAATAATCGCGCCAGTAATAAAACTGGCTTCGTCAGAGGAAAGGAACGCCACCAGATTTGCAACTTCGTCCGGCGCCGCACCACGACCCATTGGGGTCATACTGGTGGCGGCATCGATAAAGCCACTGCCGATTCGCTCTACCATCGGTGTCATCACCAAACCCGGACATATGGCATTGGCACGAATACCGCGCTTGGCGTAAGTCACGGCCCATGCGCGTGTGAGCGAAATAACAGCGCCTTTGGACGCGGTGTAGGCGTGCAAACCCGGCGTGCCAATTAGACCGCCGATGGAGGACGTGGTGGTAATCGAGCCTCCCCTGCCGGAGGCCAGCATGCTCTTGATCGCGTACTTGGCGGCGAGAAACGCGCCACGCGTGTTCACAGCCTGAATCTTTTCCCAGTGATCAAGGTCAAGGTCCTCAGAAACACCGTCGCCGTCTTCCATTCCCGCATTATTAAACAGGATGGAAACCGGACCGTAATCAGCCTCCGCCGCCGCAAAAGTGCTTTGCACGAGTTTCTCATCGGAAACGTCGCAATATTCGGCGCGGGCAATTCCGCCTGTGGCCCGAATCAGCTCAAGCGTCTCTTCATTCCCCTGCCGATTGACATCAGCCAGACAGACACTGGCACCCTCGGCGGCAAATCTTAGCGCAGTCGCGCGCCCCATCCCAGATGACGCCCCAGTGACCACTGCACATCGCCCTTCCATTCGCTTGCTCAAAACACTCTCCCTTACAACGAGCCTCTTTCTTCAACGGCAAGGTCAATTCAGAAAAAGGTATTCAAGTTTTTATCAGTAATCACTCGCTCGGGCAGGTAGACCGTGCGCGCCGCGATGCGAAGGCCCTCCGCTGTCTCACGTAGAACGTCTTCACGCCAGCCCACATGACTGATTCGGTCTCGATCGCGGCGGGAGCGAAAAAGCATGAATTTGCTGCGAACGTCGTAGCTATCGGGTTGGTCGCCGACAAAGGTTTCCACGTTCGTGATGATCCGCACATGGTGAGTCGGCGGATCGTTGAGCCAGACTAGGCCCGTCTCCTCGCGCATTGCGCGCTGGCGCAATGTCGGAAGCGTTTCGTCATAGATCAGTCCTTCGCCGCCGAGAGTGCTCTTGCCGAGCCGATTTTTGCGCTTGGTATTCCGTGGAATCGGCATGCGGTATCGCACATCCTCGGTGAGAAGCGTCAGCCAGTCCGAATAGCGTTCTTCGTCTAGCACGCGGGCTTCGAGCGCAAGGAAGCGCTCTACGCGATAGGCGATGTCTAGCGGGACCTCTTCACGTGGAGCGGCCCTTAGCTCTGGATTACCCATTGACGACCTCGCGTGCAGATTCGACTGCCGGTTCAGCAGTGGCGCGGGACTTAGGCAAAATGTCATGCACAGACGCGGCCATCATCGTGCGCTGCCATTGCTCGTAGAAACTACGCTGACACAGTTCGTTGACCAGACCGGGCGAGGCTTCGCCGGGTCCGTCCCAAGGCACCTTGCGCCCCTGCCCCATGCCGAGCCAGCCCTTCAACTTGCGGGTTGCGTAGCCTGCGGCCGAATGGGTGATTGCCTCCGTAAAATCACCGTCGTCGCCCTCGAGCAGACCGGCAGGCCCGAAAGTCGATCGAACGTTTTTCTCGATGACTTCCTTGGCATCGGTCGGCATGTTTTTGTCGACCATCGCAAATGTCCAGACCTCAAAGGCTCCCGGGCCACGCGGATGCACCACACGCAGGAAGTTCAGTCCCTGTATCACTTGCAGATTGGGAAAGATGCCGATGTGCGTCTCCGAACCATAAAGCTTTTTCCCACGCACTTCGCCGAGTCGATTGACCACATCTGGCCGGTTCTGCTCCACGTACTCGAGGACTTTTTCGGGATGGTCGTACAGCGCATAGCCAGACTGTCCATCCAGCGAGCTGAGCACGGTGTGTGGCTGAATATTGATTTCGACAGCACCGCTGAGATCAACGCCCGAGTTTTCAGCACCGATTCCAAGCACATTTTCCGAACGGCCTGAGGCTAGCGTGCCAACCACGCGCATGGCGCCGGCATGGGCCCAGGTGACGTGATAGCCATCACCGATGGCGTTTTCCACCGGTAATTTCCAGTTGCCCGGAACCTCTACGCGGTAGGGCGTGCCAATCAACTCGAGGCCGCCGGGGGAGGCTTCAAGCAACACATCGAGATACCATCCGGCGTCGCCGAGATATTCGGCCAAGCTGGGGCCTTCTTCAGCGAAAGTGCCGAATATAAGTCCCTTGTAGTTTTCCACGCGGGCCACCGGCGCCAAACCAAAACGGCTGCGATCGAGGTTGTCATAGATGGCCTCCTCCAAAGGCACACCGGCCAGTCGCCCCGAGGTGTCGTAGGACCATCCATGGTAGGAACAGGTAAATGAGCGCGTCTGCCCCCACTCGGCCTGGCAAACCTTATTGCCGCGGTGACTGCAGGCATTCAAGAAGGCGCGAACCTGTTTGTCCTGCCCGCGGACCACAATCACATCGTCCTCACCCATATAGGTGCGGATGAAATCACCTGGATCCGGAATCTGGCTTTCATGCGCCAGAAATAGCCAACAGCGGTTGAAAATCTGCTTGAGTTCTTCCTGGTGAATCCCCGGGTCCCAAAAAATGCTGCGCTCCTGCAGCGCCTCCTCCTTATCGACCAGCTTGCTGTAGTCAAACTTACTCATGTGTACTCCCTTGCCGCAATTTCAAAAAGGGTCGCAAGACAGCAATTAGTCGAGCTGCTGCTGCCCAGCATCCATATCTGCCATGACTGCATCAGCAGACTTCCAGGCAGGACGCTTGCGCAGCCGGCTCAACCAGCCGCGAAGATTCGGATAAGCCGTCAGGTCGAGACCAAGCAGAAAGGAAATTGGAGTCAGGCTGCCAATCGCGATGTCGGCGATGGAGTACTTACCACAGACATACTCCTGTCCGCCAAGCTGAGCTTCGAGCGTGGCCAGATTGGCGAGGTACGCCGCTTTAGCGACAGCGATGGCTTCCGGATCTGGCGAGGGAGCCATCTGCGCGAAGAACAGGGCGAGCAAGCTCGGCGCCAGAGTCGCGCCCTCCCAACTCAGCCACTGCTGGACCAGAGCACGACTGCGAAGATCCGAGGGAAGCAGCACTTCCCCGGGTCGCGACTCTCCCAGATAGCGCAGGATCGCGCCTGACTCCCAGAGAATAAAGCCGTCGTCGTCTATCGTCGGCGTCACGCCATTCGGGTTGATCTTGCGATAGGGCGCATCCGCCGGCCGACAATCATCCATACGTGAAAGCGCTTTGATCTCATACGCCTCTCCGATTTCGCTGAGCGCAATAAGCACCTTGCATGAATTGCGTGAACCGCCAAACGGATCGCCTTCGCGTTCAATGTGATAAATCTTGATCATTTTTAGTTTTCCCTTAGATTGCGGTCAGGCCACCATCAATACAGAAGTTCTGGCCGGTCACGAAGCGCGCCTCTTCGGAAGCCAGATAGAGCGCGCAGTAGGCGATGTCCATGGGCTGCCCCAAAATGCGGACGAGCTGCAAATCCATGAAATCAGCGATCATCTTCTTCAAGGCGTCCTTGTCCGGAAATACTGCGAAAGCCGGTGTCTCGATCAGGCCGGGCGAGATGCTGTTGACGCGGATGCCTGCCTCTGCGAATTCCGCCGCCCAGGTGCGGGACATGGCAATGACGCCGCCCTTGGTCATGCTGTGTGCAAACTGGAAGATGTTTCCACCAAAAGTAGACCCGATGACCCCGGCGGCAGACGCTGTATTGATAATCGAGCCACCGCCGCGCCGCTTGAGCACCGGGTGCGCATACTTGGTTGCGTAGTACACCAAGTCGAGTTCATTGCGTATCAACCACCGCCAATCTTCGGTAGAGAACTTGTCGATCGTTCCGTAACGTACCGCTGAGGCATTGTTATAGAGAATGTCGAAGTCGCCGTAGGTGTCGACAGCGAACTGAATCCATTCGCTGACCTGCGTTTCGTCACCCAGATCGACGACGCGGCTGACCATGCGGCCACCCTTGGCCTCGACCATGCGAACGGTCTCTTGGCTGTCTTCGACCTTGAGGTCACAGCCGACCACGCTGGCCCCTTCTGCCGCAAACAATTCCGCTGCGGCCCGCCCCTGACCACCACCGGTCCCAGTCACCAACGCAACTTTGCCTGCAAGACGACCGCTCATGCTGCACCCCGGTCAGCAAAGCTTTTCTTCGGAATAAATTTGCGCACATCTATTCCGGTATCAACCACGGCAGCACCCCATTTGTTTACCGCGTTGTCTATCTCGCACATCGCCAGCGCAGCGCGGGCCATGGGCTGATCCTGCTCAGGGATGCTTTCAAGTGGAAACTGATTGAGATATTCGATGACCTCCGACAGTCGCGGCAACATGGCTTCGTAAAAGCTGCGGATCTCGTCCATCGAACTTTCAAGTCGCTTTTCCAGCCGGTCTTCGGTGGTTGGCAATCCCCAGGCTGCAAGCTGCGTGTCCATCCCGGAGAAATCCGGGCGTTTAATTTGTTTGCTCATGCATCCCCCTTGGCTGCGTCGGCCTTCTGACCCTCTTCGATCATTTCCATCAAACGTTTGTAGTAGGCGCGAATCGGAACTTCCTGCATGTTTGCGTGGATCTTGTCGATCGCACCGCCGCGGAAATTCGCGTGTATGCCCTCGGCGGTATAGAGGTCCTCCGATAATACGTCGCGTATCTGGATACGACCCTGTTCAAAGTTGAACAGATGTCCGAAGTTAGCCGCACCCTCGGTATGGAAAAAATCAACTTCCCAGAGGCATTCATGCTCGTTAATCGGGGTGGTTCGCTGCAACAGGATCTGGCCTTTCTGCACAAACATCACGATGTTTGGGAACACCAGGAAATTGTCGAAAATCCACAGGGGATGTGAATCCTTGAGCACCCCTTCACCGCCCTCGGATACAAATTCCTTCTCGGACTTG
>JBFJJV010000037.1:0-22732 GCA_041635265.1 Panacagrimonas sp. | reverse complement strand
GCGGTGCTTGCAGACACTGAGGCCGCTGTCGTCGCCGAAGTCGCGAATGTCGACGGTGCGCGCATCATCGCGGCGAACAAGGAGCCGGGTAACTGGATGAGCCACGGCCGAACCTATGATGAGCAGCGCTTTAGTCCGCTCGAGAAGGTGAACACCAAGAATGTCGGCGATCTGGGTCTGGCCTGGACCTACCGGCTTGATGTTGACCGCGCCACCGAAGTCACGCCCATCGTGGTTGACGGCGTGATGTATGTGACCGGGGCCTTTTCCATCGTTTCCGCGCTGGACCCGGTGAGCGGAAAGGAACTCTGGAAATATGACCCCAAAGTGCCTCGCGATGCTGATCGTCAAGGCTGCTGTGACGTCGCCAACCGTGGCGTCGCAGTTTGGAAGGGCAAGGTGTACGTGGGCGCATACGACGGTCGCCTGATCGCGCTCGACGCGGCCAGTGGCAAAGTCGTCTGGGAAATCAACACGGTGCTGGACCAAAACCGTAGCTATACCATTTCAGGTGCGCCTCGGATTATTGACGGTCGGGTGATCATCGGAAACGGCGGCGCCGAGCTGGGTGTTCGAGGCTACGTCACGGCATACGACAGTGAAACCGGAAAACAGCTATGGCGCTTCTTTACCGTGCCGGGGAATCCATCCCAGCCGGCTGAAAGCAAGGCCATGGAAATGGCGCTGCCAACCTGGAAAGGCGATCAGTGGTGGAAATTCGGTGGTGGCGGCACCGCCTGGGATTCGATGGCCTACGATCCCGAGCTGAATCTGCTTTACATTGGCGTCGGCAACGGCACCCCATGGAATCGCGAAGTGCGCAGCCCCGGCGGCGGTGACAACCTGTTCCTGTCGTCCATCGTCGCGCTCAAGCCCGATACCGGCGAATATGTCTGGCACTACCAGACAACACCGGGGGATAACTGGGACTACACGGCTACTCAGCACATCATTCTTGCTGAACTCAAGATCGGCGGGGAAGCGCGCAAAGTGCTGATGCAGGCGCCCAAGAACGGGTTCTTCTATGTGATCGATCGTGCCACCGGCGAATTGCTCAGCGCGGAAAAATTTGCACCAGCAAACTGGGCCACACACGTTGACCTGAAGACCGGCCGTCCGGTGGAAAATCCCGAGGCGGATTGGAGCAAGGAACCCAAGCTGGTCTCGCCCGGCCCGCTTGGCGCACATAACTGGCAGCCGATGTCGTTCAACCCGGCTACCGGACTGGTCTACATCCCGATGCAAGAGGCGCTTGCCTATTTTGCGCCCGACCCGGACCAGACCTACACGGGCAAAGGCAACTGGCACATGGGTTCGACGCCAATCGCACTGCCCGAAGACGCCAAAGGCCTGGCTGATGCCAAAGCAGCACATAAGGGCCACCTCATCGCATGGGACCCGGTCGCACAGAAGGAAGTCTGGCGACAGGACTACGTCACCATCTGGAACGGTGGCACGCTCAGCACGGCCGGCAATCTGGTGTTCCAGGGTTCGGCGGACGGGCGCTTCATCGCCTATTCGGCTGACAAGGGCGAAAAGCTGTGGGAGACGCCGGCCAATAGCGGCGTCATGGCCGGGCCTATCTCTTATGAAATTGATGGTGAGCAGTATGTGACGGTGGCTGCCGGCTGGGGCGGCGCCTTCCCGCTGGCACTGGGTGGCTTGTCTGATCCGGCCAAGGTACAGCCGGAGGCGCGCATTCTGACCTACAAGATCGGGGGCAAGGCCAGCCTGCCGCCGCCAAAGAACGATACTTTGGCACTGCCTGAGCCGCCGGAAGTGACAGCCGATGAGAAGGTCATCGCCGCAGGCCGCGACCTTTACAATGCCAACTGCGGCATGTGCCACGGCCCCAGTGCGATCTCAGGCTCGGTTCTGCCTGATTTGCGTTACATGACCGAGGAAACGCACAGACTGTTCCCCGGAATTCTCGCCGGTGCATATGCCGCCAAGGGCATGCCCAATGTGATGGATAAGTTCACGCCTGAGGACGTCGAAGCGGTACACCAGTACATCATCAAGCGCGCGCATGATCTGAAAGCGCAACTGGTCTCCGTCGACAAGAGCTAATGAAGGCGGTCTGGAACGGCGTGACGCTCGCGGACAGCGCGGACACGGTCGTGGTTGAAGGTAACCACTACTTTCCGATCTCCGCTGTGAATCGCGAATACATTCGGGATTCTGCCCACGAGAGCTTCTGTGGCTGGAAAGGGACGGCCAGCTACTACGATGTGCTCGTGCGCGGGCAGGTCAACGAAAGCGCCGCCTGGTATTACGCAGAACCGATGGCGGCCGCGGAGAATATCCGCGGCCGCGTCGCGTTCTGGAAAGGGGTTGAGATCAGGCCCGACTAAATTTGCGCTAGTAAAAGCGGACTCGGAATATATACGCGCGATTGCCGAGACAGCGGCGATTCAAATTTTCGAGGCACCATCGCGCTTCTGGATAGCTGAATACCCGTCTTCTCGGGCAGCATCAATTTCGCCTTAAGCGGATTGCCAGCGCAGCAGTTGTAAGGAGAATAGCTCGTCCTTGTCGGTCCAGGCGCTAGTTACGCTCAAACCTGCTTTGCTCGCCATGCTTTCAAATTCTTGGGGGGAGTACTTGCAGCTGTACTCCACCAGCATTCGCTCGTCCGCAGAAAAAGTAAATTTCGTTTCCTCTCCCATCATGGAAACCGTCTGATCTCGGCGGCTGACTATGTGTGTTTCGATGCGACCATGCAGAGGATTGTAGCGAGAGCGATGGGCAAACTGTTCCAGATCGAAATCCGTGCCAATCGCTCGATTCAGGTGCTCTAGCATATTCAGCGTAAACGCGGCGGTGACTCCAGCGCGATCGTTATAGGCCGCTTCCAATACCTTTTCATCCTTCTTTAAATCAATCCCAATCAGGGCCATGCCCTGTTCGCCCATCTGCTTGCGCATCAGGCTCAGCAGCCGAATGGCATCCGAGTATTCGAAATTTCCAAGGGTTGATCCGGGGAAAAATATCAGGGTGCGATCGGCCTGGCCATGAGTCAGGCGCGGAAGTCTCAGCGGTGCGGTGAAATCACCGCACAGAGGTAGCATTTCGACCTCGGGAAATCGCCTCGCCAATTTGGCCAGGCTTCCATTAAGGGCACTCATCGAAATTTCGATGGGCACGAATGCGGCAGGATCATCCAATGCCTCAAGCAGCAAGCCGGTTTTGGTGCCGCTGCCGCTGCCATATTCAACGACCATCGCATTCGGTCCGATCACGCGCGCCATGTCCGCTCCGTGCTCACGCAAAATGGAAAGCTCGGTGCGGGTGAGGTAGTACTCTGGCAGCGCGCAGATTTGTTCAAACAACTCTGATCCGCGTGCGTCGTAGAAGTATTTTGAGGAGAGCCGCTTTGCCCGCGTGCCCAGGCCTGCGCGTACATCCTCACGCATCTGTTCGATGGTGTCGTCAACGGGTTCAAGACGCCGCGCGGTATTGTTCTGTTTCACGATTCAATGTCCCTGGCCAGACGGATGCCCATGAATTGCCAGCGATCCGCTGGATAGAAGAAATTCCGATAACTGCTGCGCATGTGACCTTCTGGTGTCGCACAAGAGCCGCCGCGCAGTACTTGTTGGCCGCTCATGAATTTGCCGTTGTACTCGCCCAGCGAGCCTGACAAGGCCCTGAAACCCGGATAGCTGACATAGGGACTGGCGGTCCATTCCCAGACGTCGCCGAATAATTGTTGATGGCCCGTCTCATTCTTCGCTGCTCGCGGTTGAAGCGCGCCGCTACCGACAAAATTCCCGTCGATGGCGTGATCGGTGGCCGCGGACTCCCACTCGGCTTCGGTCGGCAATCGCACGCCGGCCCAGCGCGCGTAAGCATCGGCTTCAAAATAGCTGACGTGACTGACTGCTGCGAGCGGATTGATCGGCTGTGTGCCATAAAGGGTAAATTCGCTTTGCAGATCATCAGACCAGTACAAGGGGCGCGCCCAGCCCTGAGCCTGCACCGTGCTCCAGCCTTCTGACAGCCACAACATGGGCGTCTGATAAGCGCCGTCTTCTATGAAGGCGCGATACTCTTGATTCGTCACGCAGCGATTGGCCAGCGCGTGGGGGTGGAGCAGCGTTGGGTGGCGCGGTGTCTCGCAATCAAAGGCGAAGCCATCGCCCGCATGTCCAATCTCGATTCTTCCCTGCTTGCCTTCGAGAAAGTGCAATGCGAGATCGTCACTAGCCGTGTCGAACCGGGGTCTCGATGCGGGGTCTCGATAGGCGGGCTGCAAGGGATTGCAGGAGAGCAGATGCTTGATGTCGGTGAGCATCAGTTCCTGATGCTGTTGCTCGTGGTGAAGCCCGAGCTCGATAAGCTTCCCTGTCTCAGGATCCGAGTCCGTCAGGAGCATCGCGAGCACGCGATCATCGACGACTTCACGATATTCCAGCACCTCCGCCAGTGAGGGGCGTGAAAGCAGTCCGCGTAGCGGCCGGGCGTGCATGGGGCCGACGCTCTGGTAGTAGGAGTTGAACAAAAAATCCCAGCGCGGGCGGTGAGGCTGGTATCCCCTGTGGCGACCGAGAACGAACTGTTCAAAAAACCAGGTGGTATGCGCGAGGTGCCATTTGCTGGGACTGGTATCGGGCATGGATTGCAATGCCGTGTCTTCGGCCGACAGAGGGCTCACTAGCGCCGTACTATGCGCTCTTACTTTCGCGAAACGGCCTGCGATGTCCGCAGCTGTGTGGCAGGCCCCATCCCTGTTGTCAGGTGTTCTCATCCGGTCCAGCATGTCCGCGATCTTTCTAAATTATTCTGTTGCTAAGCTGACACCATGACAGCGACACGCCCGCACATCAACCGCGACGCCGCACAGGCCTTTGATGTACCTGAAGATGTCACCTATCTGAATACCGCTGGTTTCGGGCCGCGCTTGCATGTCGTCAATGCAGCGGCGGAGTCCGCGCTGTATGAAAGTTCCAGGCCCTGGGAGGCGCAGCCGGACGATTGGATCGAACAGTCTGAGAGACTGCGCTCTTTGGCCGCACGCCTGCTGAAATGCGATGCCGAGGCGCTCGCGTTTACCCCTTCGGTAAGTTACGCGATGGCGGTGGCGGCACAGAATTGCACGCTCAACAAGGGTGACAATGTGGTGGTTCTGGAAGGCGAATACCCCTCCAACCGCGCCATCTGGCATCAGAAAGCGCAGAGCCGGCGAGCTTCGCTTCGTTTTGCCCGCCGCAGATCAGAAGGCGATTGGACGGATGCGGTGCTGGCGGCCACGGACGAGCACACCGCCGTTCTGAGTCTGCCGCACTGTCATTGGGCCGATGGCCGCGTTCTGGATCTGGAGCGCATTGCTCTGCTGGCGCGTCAGGTAGGGGCCGCACTGATTATCGATGCCAGTCAATCTCTGGGCATCATGGATCTGGACTTTGCACGGATTGCGCCTGATTTTGTCGTCGTTCCAGGCCACAAGTGGCTGCTCGGCAGCTATGGTCTGGGCTGGCTGTGGGCAGCTAAAAAGCATTGTGAGTACGGTGAACCCATCGAACAGACCATACTGGCCAGAGAAGCGTTTGGTGATTTTGCCTCGCTCGGCCAGACGCTGCCAGGGTATCGTGCGGGTGCGCGCCGCTTCGATTTCGGGCCTTATCCACATCCGCTTTCGGTACCGATGTCGATGGCTGCCCTGCTGCAGATCGAAGCCTGGGGAATCGAGGAAATACGAAGCCGTCTGGCTGAACTCAATCAGTATTTGCGTCTGAGTTTTGCCCGCCGTGGCCTTGATGCGGGGCTGACCCGAGAGCCCTGTGCGCCGCATCTGTGTGCATGGCAAACCGCAGAGGCCGGGCAGTTAAATTTGGTCGCCGAGGGCTTGAGCGCCAATCGCATCATCGTGGCCAGGCGCGCAGATAAGCTCAGATTCGCCCCGCATTTGCACGTGACGGAGACGGCGATCGATCATCTGGGGGAAGTCATTGAGCAAAGCCTTCAAAGCGCCTGAGCGATTGTTCGTGAGTCCAATGGGCGACTGTGAAGTCATCGTGCAATGACACGGCTTTGCCTTCGGGCGCGCCTCCGAAATTTATCCCGGATTTATTTGAGCGCTCGAGAGAAGTGTGTGCTCCGGGAAAGCTTCTGCGAGCGTCATGACCTGACCTGAGGTCATGGCGTCGTAGCCGGGCAGGGCATTGATCAGCGCCCGAAAATCGGCGCTGCGTAATTCGCCGAGCACGGGGCGCATGGTTGGCGATTCCACGGAACTCGCCTTGCAGGCAAAGAAATAGCGCTCCGAAACCAGGGGCAGGAAATCCAGACCGAAGCGATGCGCAGGGGTTTCAACGCCGAAGCCGGCATCAGCCATGCCGCTGGCGATGTAGGCTGCCACCGCCGCGTGGGTAAATTCATGGACGTCATAGCCGGGGACTTTGTCTGCGCCAAGGTTTTCCTCTTTGAGTAGCAGATCGATCAGCAGTCGCGTTCCGGACCCCGGCTGGCGATTGACGAAGCGCAGTCCGCGATCGCCAAGGTCTGCGAAGCGGTGAATGTGATGCGGATTGCCATGCGCAGTCATCAAGCCCATACGACGGGTGGCCAGGAGAATCAGGCGGGTCTCCTGCTGGCGCAGATCGGCGGCGTAATGCGCGAGTGTGTCCTGCTCGAATTTTCCGTGCGGAACATGAAAGCCCGCCAGGTCGCAGGCGCCGTGCGCCATGGACGCAAGAGCTTCAGTGCTGGTGCAATACTTGAGGTCTAGAGGAATCTGCTGTTCATGAAAGCGCCTGCGCAGAGCCTCCACCGCGAATCCATGGCTCGCGTGTAGCCTCAATATGCCCTGCGCGTGACTCACTGCCCGTTCGATTTCCGATTCCAGTTCCGAGGCCAGCGAGTCGAACACCGGCGTCAGTCTGGCGGCAATGCGGCGGTCGGCCCAGACCAGACGCTCGCCCAGTGCGCTGAGCTTGGCTCCTCGTCCCCGGCGGCTGTGCACCAGCGGCATGCCGAAGGCCCGGCTGCCATCACGAAGCAGGCCCCAAGCGTAGCGATAGGACAGATCCATGCGCTGGCAAGCGCCGCGCAAAGTGCCGCATTCGTCGATCTGCAACAAGAGCTCGATCAGTCGCGGCGGCAGGGTGCCGCCCTCACCGCGATCCAGCTGCCACTGGGGACTAATCGAGATTCGAAACATGAGTGTTCAATATAGGCAAAAGAAAGCATATATTAGCGGTTCACATTGTCCTAATGTTGGTAGATGACAAGCACCTGAATTATTGTGAATCAGTTGCTTAGCTTGTTTTTTGGGGCCGCTGATTATCGGCTTTAAAAGAACCTATTAAATTCCAGAGGCCAGACTTGATGAAGAAGGGTGCGCGCGCTGTGATCCCGATCCGGCCAGAGCCAGGTCTGCGCCTGCCGCCAGCGCAGAAAGCAGACGTGCTGGCGGCCATCGCTGCCCATGCAAATGTTCAGGGCGCGCTACTTCCTGTGCTACATGCCGTGCAGGACGCGCTGGGATTCATTCCCAGTGACAGCATCGAGTTGATCGCCTACGAGTTGAACCTGACCCGTGCCGAGGTCCATGGCGTGATCAGTTTCTACCATCACTTCCGAACCACCCCGCCGGGAACGCACACCCTGCGTCTGTGCCGCGCGGAAGCCTGTCAGGCGGTCGGAGCAGCGAAGCTAGAGCAGCACGCCAAGCAGACACTGGGCATCGACTATCACGGCACGACTGCGGACGGCGCCCTCAGTCTGGAGCCGGCTTACTGCCTGGGCAACTGCGCACTGGGGCCGTCGCTGATGATTGATGAACAACTGTGTGGGCGGGTGACAAAAGCGCGCTTCGATCAGTTGGTGGCGGACATGCGTACATGAGCAGTGCGATCAAAATTTATGTGCCCGGCGATGCCGCCGCCTTGAGCGTAGGCGCGGAGGGCGTTGCGCATGCCATCGCCAAGGAAGCCGGGCCACGCGGTCTGGATGTTGAAATTGTCCGAAACGGTTCGCGCGGCATGTTGTGGTTGGAACCCCTGATCGAAGTCGAAACCGAGCAGGGGCGCATCGCCTATGGCCCGGTGCAGATCAAGGACGTCGCAGCACTCTTTGATTGCGACTTCACGTGCGGCGGCGCGCATCCGCTGCGGCTGGGGCTGACCGAACAGCTGCCCTGGATGCGGGCTCAGCAACGACTTTGTTTTGCCCGCTGCGGCCTGATTGATCCGCTGAATCTGGATCAATACGAGGCGCACAATGGCTTTTCAGGATTGCGCCGCGCCGTGCAGATGCAGGCCTATCAGATCGTCGATGCCGTTGCCGAGTCCGGCTTGCGCGGTCGTGGTGGTGCGGCTTTTCCAAGCGGCTTGAAGTGGAAGACGGTGCTGCAGACGGCTGCCGATCAGAAGTACATCGTCTGCAACGCGGACGAAGGAGATTCCGGCACCTTCTCGGATCGCATGATCATGGAAGGCGATCCCTTTGTCTTGATCGAAGGCATGATTATCGCCGGGCTGGCGGTCGGCGCCGACAAGGGCTTTATCTATCTGCGCTCGGAATATCCGCACGCCCATCGCTGTTTGAATGCCGCGCTGGCCGTGGCAAGACGAGCGGGCTATCTGGGCGCGAACATTCTGGATTCCGGAAAAGCTTTTGATCTGGAAGTCAGGCTGGGCGCGGGCGCTTATATCTGCGGCGAAGAAACTTCCCTGCTGGAATCACTGGAGGGCAGACGCGGTGAAGTGCGATTCAAGCCCCCTCTGCCTGCAATCGAGGGCCTGTTTGGAAAGCCTACCGTCATCAATAATGTGATCACGCTGGCCTCTGTTCCTTTCATTCTCGAAAAAGGCGCTGCCTCATATCGTGATTTCGGCATGGGTCGTTCGCGTGGCACATTGCCTATCCAGTTGGCCGGCAACATCAAACATGGCGGCCTGATTGAGTGCGCTTTTGGCATCAGCCTGCGCGAGCTGCTTTACGATTTTGGCGGCGGCAGCCTCAGCGGTAGACCGATTCGCGCTGTACAGGTTGGAGGGCCACTCGGCGCCTATCTGTCTGAGTCACAGTTCGATCTGAAACTCGATTATGAAGATTTCGCAGAGGGCGGCGCGATGTTGGGGCATGGCGGTATCGTCGTCTTTGATGACACCGTCAATATGGCGGAGCAGGCGCGCTATGCCATGGAATTCTGTGCGGTGGAATCATGTGGTAAATGCACGCCCTGTCGCATTGGTTCGACCCGAGGCGTCGAAGTCATCGATCGGCTCGTCTCCGGACAGGACAGTGCCAATCAAGAAATCCTACTGCGTGATCTGTGTGAGACCATGAAGGACGGATCGCTCTGTGCCATGGGCGGGCTGACCCCGTCTCCGGTGCTCAGCGCACTCAATCAATTTTCTGAAGATTTCAAAATAGCGAGGCCGGGCTCATGAGATCGATCGCGGAAAAAAATGACTTTGGGACGCCGGCCGTCGCCTCGGCGACACAGCTCACTGTCTACATCGATGGTCAGCAAGTGAGCGTGCCGGAAGGCACCTCGGTGATGCGGGCTGCGGCACTGGCCGATATCAAGGTGCCGAAGCTTTGTGCGACGGATCAGCTCAATGCCTTCGGCTCCTGCCGACTCTGTCTGGTGCAGGTCGAGGGTATGAAAGGCTATCCCGCCTCTTGCACGACCATGGTCAAGGAGGGCATGCGCGTCACCACGCAGAACGGCAAGCTGGCAGAGCTGCGGCGCGGCGTGATGGAGCTGTATATATCGGATCATCCGCTGGATTGCCTGACCTGCCCTGCCAACGGTCATTGCGAGCTACAGGACATGGCCGGTGTGGTCGGGCTGCGCGAGGTTCGCTACGGCTATGAGGGCGAGAACCATGTTCATCCTTCCAGCGCAGAACAAGAAAATCCGCGCTATGTGCCCAAGGACGAAAGCAATCCCTATTTCAGCTTTGACCCGAGCAAATGCATTGTCTGCTCACGCTGCGTACGCGCTTGCGATGAGCAGCAGGGCACGCTTGCTTTGACCATTCAGGGTCGCGGATTTGATTCCAAAGTTGCAGCGAGTATCAATGAATCTTTTCTGAATTCAGAGTGCGTGTCCTGCGGTGCCTGCGTGCAGGCTTGCCCGACCGCGACGCTGACCGAAAACAGCGTGATCGAGCAGGGTCAGGCGGATCACAGCGCGGTAACGACCTGCGCTTATTGCGGCGTCGGCTGTTCCTTCCGAGCGGAAATGAAGGGTTCAGAAGTGGTGCGTATGGTGCCGAACAAGGATGGTCACGCCAATCACGGACACTCCTGCGTCAAGGGGCGATTTGCGTTCGGATATGCCACGCACCAGGATCGAATCACTACTCCGATGATTCGAGCCAGTATTCAGGATCCCTGGCAGCCGGTGTCCTGGGATCAGGCGATCGCGCATGCAGCGTCCGAATTCAAGCGCATTCAGTCCATGCATGGTCGGGATGCGATCGGCGCAATCACCTCCTCTCGTTGCACCAACGAAGAAGTTTATGTTGTGCAAAAGCTGGTGCGGGCGGCTTTCCAGAACAACAACGTCGACACCTGTGCGCGTGTCTGTCACTCGCCGACCGGCTATGGCCTGAAGCAGACTCTGGGGGAATCGGCCGGGACGCAGACTTTTGATTCGGTGATGAAAGCCGATGTCATCATTGTTATCGGCGCCAATCCTACTGATGGTCACCCTGTCTTTGCATCGCAAATGAAGCGCAGACTTCGGCAGGGCGCCAAGCTGATTGTTGCCGATCCGCGTCGGATCGATCTGGTCAGAACGCCGCATATCCAAGCTGAGCACTACCTGGGATTGCGGCCGGGAACCAATGTCGCGCTGATCAATTCCTTGGCGCATGTGGTCGTCGATGAAGATCTGGTCAAAGAAGATTTCGTCCGATCGCGGTGTGACATGGGATCGTTCAACAAGTGGCGCGCCTTTGTCGCAGAGCCGCGCAATTCGCCGGAAGCGATGGAGTCCGTCACCGGAGTGCCCGCTGAAACGGTTCGAGCAGCAGCTCGTTTGTACGCTCAAGCCGGCAACGGCGCCATCTACTACGGCCTAGGCGTCACCGAGCACTCTCAGGGATCGACTATGGTCATGGGTATTGCCAATCTGGCCATGGCCACCGGAAATGTCGGTCGTGAGGGCGTTGGCGTCAATCCGCTGCGCGGGCAGAACAATGTGCAGGGCTCCTGCGATATGGGATCTTTCCCGCACGAGTTTCCGGGTTATCGCCATGTTTCCGACGACGCGACGCGCGCCGCCTTCGAGACCGAGTGGAAATCGCCGCTCTCTCCCCTGCAGGGTCTGCGTATTCCCAATATGTTCGAGGCGGCGCTGGATGGCGAGTTTCTCGGCCTTTATGTGCAGGGTGAAGACATCGCACAAAGTGATCCGAATACCCAGCACGTCACCGCGGCGCTCTCCGCCATGGAATGCATCGTGGTGCAGGACCTGTTTCTCAATGAGACGGCCAAGTTTGCGCACGTGTTTCTGCCCGGCTCATCGTTTCTCGAGAAGGACGGTACCTTCACCAATGCCGAGAGGCGCATCTCCCGCGTGCGCAAGGTGATGGAGCCCAAGTCTGGCGTCGGCGAATGGGAGGCGACGCAGAAGCTGGCTAATGCCATGGGCTATGCCATGGACTATTCCCATCCCTCGCAGATCATGGATGAGATCGCGCGACTGACGCCGACATTCCAGGGTGTGAGTTTTGAACGTATCGACGAATTGGGCAGCATCCAATGGCCCTGCAATGCGGCCGCTCCTGACGGTACGCCGACAATGCACGTCGATCAATTCGTGCGAGGAAAGGGCCAGTTTCTGGTCACCGAGTACGTGCCCACCTCCGAAAAGGTCAACGCCAAGTTTCCGCTGATCCTGACTACCGGCCGCATCTTGTCGCAATACAACGTCGGGGCGCAGACGCGACGTACGGAAAATGTGACCTGGCACAGCGAAGACCGCATCGAAATTCATCCGCATGATGCTGAAGCCAGAGGCGTGAATGAAGGCGACTGGGTTGGTATCAGCAGTCGAGCCGGAGAGACCGTGCTGCGTGCGACATTGACCGAGCGCGTTCAGCCGGGCGTGGTGTACACCACTTTCCATCACCCGTTCTCGGGGGCCAATGTCATCACCACCGATAACTCGGACTGGGCTACGAATTGTCCGGAGTACAAGGTGACCGCCGTGGAAGTCACGCGCGTCAGTCAGCCTTCACAATGGCAGACACGTTATCGCGCCTTCAGTGATCAGCAGCAAGCACTGCTCAGTAGCGGTCTGACTGCTACGTCCAAGGCCTGAGACTATGATGAGCACGCATTCCACCACCCATGTATGGCGCGCGAATAAATCGCTCACCGACGAAGTCGCCGAAGAGGTGCCTGTGGCCCTGCTGTACAACGGTCAGCCACATGTGGTGATGATGTGTACTCCGGATCATCTGAAGGATTTCGCGCGCGGCTTCAGCTTCACCGAAGGGGTTATTGGGCACGCCTCTGACATTGGGCAGATTTCCTTGCGTTCATTGCCAGATTCGCAATCGATTCAGATCGATGTGCAGATTGCAGAATCGTGCATGAAGAAGCTGGAAGGGCGTACGCGCAATCTTCAGGGGCGCACTGGCTGTGGTATGTGTGGTGAGCAGAGTATCGAGGCAGCCATTCGCCCGGTCTCGCGCGTTCCTGCGGGGAGTAAAATCAGTCCCGCTGCGATTCGGCGCGCACTAGATGGTTTGCAGCGGCATCAGCCGATCAATGCGCTGACCGGTGCCGTGCATGCGGCTGCCTGGGCAAGCGAGGATGGTCTCATTATCGCAGCGCGGGAGGATGTCGGGCGCCACAATGCGCTGGACAAACTCATCGGCAGTCTCATGCGGCGCGGAACGGACCTCGCGCGTGGTTTCGGCGTGATCAGCAGCCGCGCCAGTTACGAGATGGTGCAAAAGGCCGCCAGCGTCGGCATGCCGACGCTGGTCGCCATTTCGGCGCCGACGGCGATGGCTGTCCGCCTTGCAGAACAGAGTGGGTTGACCTTGATTGGTTTCGCGCGCGGTGACAGCCGCGTGATCTATAGCTGCCCGTCCAGAGTTGCCGAGAATTCCTGAGATGAACGCTGAGCGACTGGTGATCATGGCCAACGACATTGGGCAGTTTTTTGGTGGCGAGCCCGATCTGGAAGACGCGGTCGCGGGCGTGCTTAACCACCTGCAAAAATTTTGGGACCCGCGCATGCAGCGCCAGATTTCCGCCCATTTGCGAGCAGGGGGCGAGGGACTTGTTGAGCCCGCGCGCTCTGCAGTAGCGCGGCTGGATGCCGGAATCAAATAGGCGCCCGATTGGACCAATCGCTCAGAATAAGCCAGTTGAAAGGGGCGGATATTGCAACTGAGTCCGCCGCACTGGCACAGCTTCGACTCACGGTGTTTCGAGAATGGCCCTATCTCTATGGCGGCACGCTCGAGGATGAATACGAATATCTGCAAAGCTATGTCGGCTGCGCTGACAGTCTTGCGATTCTGGTTTGGTACGGCGAGGAATGCGTGGGCGTGTCGACGATGCTTCCTCTGGCGCAGGCGAAGGTCGCCGTGCAGGCACCATTCAAGCAGCACGGTGTCGAGATCGGCTCGGTGGCGTACTTCGGCGAATCCATCGTGCTCAAGCCCTGGCGCGGTCAAGGCCTGGGAGTACGGTTCTTCGAACTACGTGAAGCACATGCCAGGCATTTGGGATTGTCGATGTGTGCTTTTTGCGCTGTCGTCCGACCCGCTGATCATCCTGCGCGACCCGCGGACTATGTTCTCAATGATGCGTTCTGGACACGACGTGGTTATCGCAAGCGGCCTGAGCTGGAGACCCGTTACGACTGGGTTGATGTGGGGAGTAGCGAACGATCCAGCAAGTCAATGCAGTTCTGGTTGAGGGAGTTGTGAAGCAGGCCTGCGGCTATGCGAAAATTTCAGATTGCTGCAGGTCTGACTGCCGTCAAATTCTAATTCAGGGGTTGTAAAAATGGATGTTCGCGCCGCGGTCGCTTTTGAAGCTGGAAAACCTCTGGAGATAGAGACGGTTCAACTGCAGGGCCCCAAAGCAGGCGAAGTGCTGGTGGAAATCAAGGCCACGGGTTTATGTCATACCGATAAATACACGCTGTCCGGCGCTGACCCGGAAGGGCTGTTCCCCAGCATACTGGGTCACGAAGGCGCAGGCGTCGTGGTTGATATTGGTGCGGGTGTGAGCACGCTCAAGAAAGGCGACCATGTGATTCCGCTCTATACGCCGGAATGCCGCCACTGCAAAAGCTGTACATCGCACAAGACCAATCTGTGTACCGCCATTCGAGCGACGCAGGGGCAGGGGCTGATGCCGGATGGCAGCAGTCGTTTCTCCTACAAGGGCAAGCCAATATCTCACTATATGGGTTGCTCGACTTTTGCCAATTACACTGTCCTGCCGGAGATCGCACTGGCCAAGGTGCGTGAGGATGCCCCCTTCGACAAGATTTGCTACATCGGCTGCGGCGTGACCACCGGCATCGGCGCAGTCCTGTTTACGGCCAAAGTCGAGGCGGGCGCCAATGTCGTCGTATTCGGTCTCGGCGGCATTGGCCTGAACGTGATTCAGGGCGCGAAGATGGTTGGCGCAAATAAGATCATCGGCGTTGACATCAATCCTGCGCGCGAAAAAATGGCGCGCGCGTTTGGCATGACCCACTTTGTGAATCCAAATAAGATCGAGGGCGATGTAGTTGCGCATCTGCTCGAGCTTACTGATGGGGGTGCTGACTACAGCTTTGAATGCGTTGGTAATACGGAATTGATGCGCCAGGCGCTGGAATGCTGTCATCGCGGCTGGGGCGTGTCGACGATCATCGGTGTCGCCGCCGCAGGCCAGGAGATTTCAACGCGGCCTTTTCAGTTGGTGACCGGTCGCCGTTGGCAGGGCACCGCTTTCGGTGGTGCGCGTGGCCGCACCCACGTCCCGCAAATCGTAGATTGGTATATGGACAAGAAAATCAATATTGATGATCTGATTACACATGTCATGCCGCTGGAGAAGATCAACGATGGCTTTGACCTGATGACACGGGGCGAGTCGATTCGCGGGGTCGTGGTGTTCTGATCAGGCGCGCATGGTGATTCTGCATGGGCCACCTGCTGTCAGCGGATGGCCTTTTCATCCAGAACCGCTGCAGATTCCCTGTCTTTAAAGGCAGGCGCTATTTTTTCCGGTCAGAAGGTGACTTCAGAACCACGCAGTGGCGACGGAGTATGTGACGCGGATTCCACGACAACCAAGAGGCGACCTGGGCTACAGAGACGCCGCGCTGTCGTTTGATTTCGCCTCTTTGTTTGAGCAGGCCAGTGCCCCCCAACAAGCCGTCGCGCATACCCCGCCACAGCGCCAGGTTCTGTCCCGGTTTGCGGATTCTTGTCATGCGCAGCAGCATGAAGGTGATCAGGCCCGGAAGCGAAATCATCAGCAAGGGCCAGGGCGTGCAGCGCAACAGCATCCAGATCGAATTGCGGTAGCCGTGATACATGGAAAAAGTGCTTTCGCCAGCCTCCGTGCTGCCGCCACCGGCGTGGGCGACACATGCCCGGCGGGACTGCCAGATATGTGCGCCGGCAAGCCGCGCGCGATAACAGAGGTCGACGTCTTCCATGTAGCAGAAGAAGCTTTCCTCGAAGCCGCCAAGTTGTTCGAATAAATACCGCGAAATCATCATCGCGGCACCACAGGCCGCGAATACCTCGCCCTCGGGCAAAGGATCTTCTGCCGGGTTTCCATAACCCGAACGCCAGGATGGTCCGAAAGCGGACAGACAATCTCCAGTGCCGTCCAGCACCCCATTCTCCTCGGCTCGCAGCTGCGTTGAACCGAACACGGCCGCCTCGGGGTGCGCCTCCGCCTCCTTCAGTAGCTGATCAAGCCAGTCAACGGCGGCGATGGCGTCGGGGTTGAGCATGGCCAGCCAGGGCGTGCTTGCGCCTTTGGCCGCGAGATTGTTTGCTGCAGCGAAACCCAGATTGACGTCAGCTCGATGAAGCCGAAATCGACCGTCGGGTAGTGCAATCTTGTCCGATCCGTCCTGTGACGCATTATCGACAATGATGACTTCGAAATCCTGCAGGGTCTGGGCCTGCAAGGAGGCGACGCATTGCTTCAGCCATGTGCCGCTATTGTAGTTAACGACCAACACGCGAACCCGTGGCGTGCGACCCGCTTCAGTCGGCGCGGTAGATTCAATGAGCGGCAAGTTCTTTCAAAGTTTCTTGCAAGCCGACGCGCCAGTCCGGTGCGGGGAGCTTGAGCTGTTCTGAGGCTGCGCGGCTATCGAGTCTCGAGTTGGCGGGACGCTTTGCCTTGGTGACGAATTCGGAACTTGGAATGGCTTCGATCACCGGCATTTTGGGAAGGATGCCCAAGGCCTTTGCCTGTGTGAATATCTCTACGGCAAACGCATGCCAACTCAGAAACGGTGTGCCGGCGTGATGCCACAAACCCTGAGGCAGTTCACTTCCTGAGGCAACTCGCTCGGTGAGCTTGAGAAGCGTGTCAGCGATATGGCCAGCCCAGGTCGGGCCGCCGAATTGATCGTCCACCACCCGCAAATGTTCGCGCTCCGTGCCCAGCCGTAACATCGTTCTCACGAAGTTGGCGCCGAGCGCGCCGAACACCCAGCTGACGCGGAGAATCAGGTGTTTTTTCGCCTCCTGCGCGGCGTGTTCACCTGCCAGTTTGGACGCCCCATAAACGCCCTGAGGGCTGGGGATGTCGCGCTCTGTATAGGGGCTGTCCTTGCTTCCATCAAACACGTAGTCAGTGGAAATGTGGACCAGGGGAATATTTCTGCCGTTCGCGTACTCAGCCAGTGCGGTGACGGCATCACGATTCACCCTGAATGCTATTTCCGGCTCGTCTTCGGCGCGATCGACGGCGGTGTAGGCGCCCACGCTGAGAATCAAATCGGGACGATGTCGATGCAACCAGACTGGAATAGCTTCAGGCTGCGAAAGATCCAATTCGCTGCGCCGGGGAGCTAGGACGTCAAGGCCCGGGGATCGGCGAAGAAATTCGGCGCCAACCTGGCCACTACCACCCGTCAACAGAATGCGCATGCGCGACTCAGCCCGAATACACAGGAAGCTGGCTCTGATCGCTCAGCGTGGGCATCAAGCGATCTTTTTCGGACAGAATGGGTTCGCACCCTGCCGCCGGCCATTCAATGCCGATACCCGGGTCATTCCACACCACGCCCTGTTCTGAGGCCGGGTGGTAATAGTCGGTGCACTTGTATACAAAATCTGCCTCGTCAGACAGGACTAGGAATCCGTGGGCGAAATTGGGCGGGACGTAGAGCATTCGATGGCCGACGTCGTCGAGGATGGACCCGTACCACTTTCCAAAATGAGGGGAGCCTTTTCGGACATCCACAGCCACATCGAAGACCGCGCCGCGCGAGACGCGCACCAATTTCCCCTGCGGCTGCGTCAACTGATAATGCAGGCCGCGCAGCGTGCCGCGCTTTGATCGAGATTGATTGTCCTGCACGAAGCGCGCGCCGATTCGAGCTTCCACGGCTACTGATTCACGAAAGGTCTCGACAAAGAAGCCGCGTGCATCACCAAATACCTTGGGTTCAATGACAAAGACGCCCGGAAGTGGTGACTCGAAGATATTCAATGTGGTCGTGAAGCCTTAGAGAAACGGCAAGCCTACCAGCTTGACCGGGTCGGCTAAAACCGGCTCGCCCGGTCTGATCTAAAATGGCGGATTGCGTCGTAAGGGCGCAGGCCGTAATAAATCTGCTGGAGCCACGATGACGACTGTTCTGCCCGATGAGTTGCACCAATGGTTTGGCAATCGCTGTCTGACCGCGGCTGAGCGTCGATTTCCGTATGAGCATCCCGAGCGCGGCGCGGCCGGTCATGCCAGCGCGGTTCTCCTGCCGGAAAGCAAGGATGAAATTCAGCGCCTGCTCCGCTTGGCTAATGAGCGTGGCCTGGGCCTTGTGCTCTGCGCCGGGCGAACCGGTCTGGTCGAAGCACAGCGGCCGGAAGGGGAATTGCTCCTGAGTCTTGAGCGCCTGAAGCGCCCTCTGCATCTGCATCTGGCCGATGGTCGTCGCTTTGATTTCGCGCCGGCTCAGAGTCTGGATCAAGCGCGAGATGCACTGTTCAGTTGGTGGACGCAGCTCGGCCGACCCGATCTGAGCGGCTCGACGGTGACCGCAGAGGCTGGGCTTGCCGTTGATGCGCTCAACGAGTTGCTGGCCCCGTTGGGACGTATGTTCCCGATGGAGATGGGTTCTTCCGCTAGCGCAAGTGTGGGTGGCTGCTCGGCAAACGCATCTGCCGGCGCCAACGCGGTTTGCTACGGGACTGCGGCACACATGACCGCCAGTGCGCGGGGATTCTGGGGCGATGCGAGTGCCGCAGGTCCCTGCAGCTCTTCTGCCTGGCGCCGACCATCTCCTGATCAGCTTGCCATCGATTCAACTGCACTGCCGGAGGATTGGGGGCTGATTGGTTCGCAGGGCATCTTCGGACTGATTACGGAGCTGACCCTGCAAACTCAGCCCGTGCCCCTGGTACGCGAAGCGGTGCTGCTCGCCGTCTCCGACATGCAGCAGGCGATGAAGATTTTCGAGCAGGCCTGCGCCGAATTCGGCCAGGACATCGAGGAGTTCGAATTTTTGTCGCGTTCAGCGGTATCGCTGGTCTTGCGGCGCATGGGGAGTGGCGTGCGACTGCCATTCGAGAAGGATCCGGAACTGCCTTATCTGATCCTGATGCAAATCAAATCCAATACAGAGGACGAGGCGCTGCCCGCTCGACTCTACGAGTTTTGCGCCTCCAGTGCCGGACTGGCGGACGAGCACATCGGCTACGGACCGCTGCAGGTGCTCAAGAAAATTCGACACTCGGTGACTGAGTCGAGCAATCTGGAAATGCGCGCGCTTGGCGGCGGCCGACTGACCTTTGACACGGCCACCCCGGTCGCTGTTTTTGGCCAATATCTGGACCAGCTGGCCAGGGCGATCCGGGACCTGCGCCCGGATGTGCAGCTCATCGATTTTGGACATGCCGGGGTCGGTGGCGCGCATTTGCACCTGATCGGCAGTACCGCGAAATCAGTCAATGACGATGCAGAGCAACTCACGAATCTGGTTTTCGATGTGACCGAAAAATTTGCCGGAACCTTCAGTGCAGAGCACGGGGTAGGCCCTAAGTGGGCAAAGCAGTTTTTAAAGCGAAGTTCAAAGGCGGATCTGCAGGCACTGGTGGCGCGAAAGTGCCGCTTTGATCCGGCCAATGTGCTGTCGCCGCGCAGCTTTGGTCTGGATCAATTAATGCGCAAGAGTGATCAGCCCGCCGCGTTGTGAGCGCTTTTCTTCTTCTGCTCGGCTGTCCTTTACTGGGCTGGATATTCGCGAAGGCGCAATGGATGCCGGCAGGCTCTCAGGCAGCAATCAACGCCTGGGTATTGCGCATCGCGTTTCCGGCCCTGGTTCTTGAGCAGGTGCCGAAGCTTTCCTGGGACTCGGCATTGCTGTTCGCCGCCGCCGCGCCATGGATTGTGATTGCCGGGGCGGCGATCCTGATCCCGCTGATCGGCCGCGCCGCAGGCTGGGATCGATCCACCATTGGCGCTCTGGTCCTCACCTGCGGACTGGGGAACACCGCTTTTGTCGGATTGCCCATGATTTTGGCGCTGGCCGGGGAGGAGGCGCTCGGCCCGGCGCTGATTGCAGATCAGCTCGGCAGCTTCCTTGCACTATCGACCGTCGGCGTGGTCCTGGCGTCGGTCTATGCCGGTGACCAGCTCGATGCGCGGCAGGTCGTTCAGAAGCTGCTTCACTTTCCGCCTTTTCTGGCGCTGGCTGTCGCATTATTGGTATCGCTTCTGGGCAGCTGGCCCGAAGCGATATCGCAGTTCTTGCACCGTCTGGGCGAGACGCTGACTCCTCTGGCGCTCTTCTCGATTGGTCTTTCCTTCAGGCTGGCCGCCATCAAGGGTCGCGGGGCCATGCTACTGGTCGGCTTGGGCTGGAAGCTGCTGCTCGCCCCCTTGGCCGCAATCACGGTGGCCATGGCCACTGGTGTTGCTGGCAGCGCCATGTTGGCCGGGGTGTTGCAGACGGCTCAGGGCCCCATGATCACCGCCGGCATCCTGGCCCAGGAACACAAGCTCAATCCGGAGTTGGTGACTTTGATTGTCGGGGTGGGTGTTTTGCTGTCGTTTGTGACGGCGCCCCTATGGTTTTTGTTATTGCGCTAAAGGACAATGCGGGGCAGATTTGCGGTATCTTGAGGAAAACCGAGACGAGCGATCCTCATGCTGAAGACGATTTTTCTGCCGATTGCGGTGACATTGCTGGCTGGCTGTGCCCTGCTTGAACCGCAGAAGGTGCCACCACCACCGGAACCCGGTGCGATGCTTGTCGTCCCCGAAGGCACGGAATTTGCCGCCAATCTGCTTGGCTATTCACAAGCAGTCCGTGTTGGTCCCTGGATAAGCACCTCGGCGATTCCCGGTTTTGATATCAAAAAACGCGCTTTCCCGGCGGCTTTTGAAGATCAGGTTTCGGTGGCCTTCGAGCTATTGGAAAAAGTGCTTGCGGCATCCGGCGCGAAGATGAGCGACGTGACCGAGATCACGACCTATCAGCTGGACATGAACGAATTTTTCGTCACCGTTGACGCGCGCAACCAAGCGTTCGGCGACCACCGACCAACGTGGACCCCGGTAGGCGTTCCGAGCATGGCCCTGCCCGCCATGCAATTCCAGATCAGCGCGCGCGCTTATGTGCCGGAGTCGGGCGCGCCGCCTCAGGTCGTAAAGCTGATCGAGCCCGGCATCCGCCCTGAAGAGGCAGCGGGCGAGGAAAAAAGTGAGGAGCGGAAAACGTTTCGCAATCGACCAGGCTACTAGACCTGTTTCCTGCACGCGGCGAGAGACTCGCGCGCGGAAAATCTCCTGATTCAACGCTGTTTCCAGCCGCCTTCCTCAGTTTGCTCGAAGGTGTTGAGTTCGTAGCCGCGCTCCCGATAAAAACGAAATCGCGTTCTCGACTGCGCTCGCTGCGCTTCGTCCTGCGCGACGATTTCGAGTACGCGATCAAAGCTGGAAAACCAGTCGGGAACTTGCGTCCCCAGATTGATCAGGATGTCGTGGTGCGATGCGGGAGGTTCCAGATCGCCGATCAGAATCGGCGGTTGTGGCTCTTCAATCGCCTCGCCCCGGTAAGACTCGTGCGCAATAAAACTGTTCTGCCTGAAGCTCCATAGCGCACCATCGAGCTGATTGGCCAGCGTCGCATCACTTGCAAACACGTAGATTCTTTTATTTGCATCGACGGCTTTTTCGCACAGCCGGCAGCTGGCGGCGACCGCATCACCCGATGCGCCGGACAGAAGGTAGAAATCGATGCGAGTCACGACAAAGGAATCAGGAAGTTAGTCTTCGCTGCGCTTTGCTGCCAGGTTCACCAGGTATTGCACCAACAGTGGGACTGGCCGACCGGTCGACTTTTTGCCGATCCAGGCTGTACCGGCAATATCCAGGTGCGCCCATTTCATTTTTTTGGTGAATCGGTGCAGGAAAGTTGCGGCGATGATGGCGCCGCCCTCCCGACCATTGCGGGTTGCGATATTGGCAATGTCCGCACAGGGACTCTTGATGTGGTCGTCGTATTCCGGCCACAGCGGTAATTCCCACGTGCGATCGCCGATCTGCTCGCCCGCCTGCGTGATGGCGCGGGCAAGGCTGTGATTGTTTGACATCAGGCCGCTGGGATAGCCGCCCAGAGCAACGACGCAGGCACCGGTCAGGGTGGCCATGTCGATACAGACGCTGGGGTCATAGGTCTTCTCAGTGTAGGTCAAAGCATCGGCGAGAATCAGGCGGCCTTCGGCATCGGTATTGAGTACCTCGATCGTGATGCCGGCCATGCTGGTCACCACGTCGCCCGGTTTATTGGCATCACCGTCGGGCATATTTTCCGAGGCGGCAACAACGCCCACCACATTGATCGGAAGCTTCAACTGCGCCAGCGCCTTCATGGCACCAATCACCGCGGCTCCGCCGCACATATCAAACTTCATTTCGTCCATGCGATCAGCCGGCTTGATGCTGATTCCGCCTGCATCAAATGTCAGACCCTTGCCGACCAGGGCAACGGGCTTATCGCCTTTTTTGCCCTTCATGTACTCCATCACGATCAGCTTTGCAGGTTGACGCGAGCCACGCGATACCGACAAAAGGGCCCCCATGCCCAGCTTTTCCATGTCGGACTCTTCAAGAATCTTGGTTTTGATGGCGGCACGCTCGCCTCCGCTGCCGAGTTTTTTTGCGGTTTCGGCAAGATAACTTGGTGTACACAGATTGCCGGGCAAATTGCCCAGATCGCGCGCCAGGTCCTGACCCGCACTGATCGCCAGTGCTTCGTTGAGCGCGATTTCCGCAGATGGCAGGTCCGAACGCCGCGGCACGTCAAAGGTCATGCGCTCGAGTTTCGGTTCCTGCTTCTCACTTTGTGACTTCTCACCGCGGCAGGTTTCGAAGCGATAAAGAATGCCGTGGGTGACCAACTGTGCCTGCTGCACGTTCCAATGAATGTCACGACCCTTGACGTCCTGGTGCGTCAGAAAATTGACAGCATCGATCGCGCCGGTTCTGCCCACGGCGGCGGTACTGGCATGGATGGCCTTGCGAAAGGCGGTGTCATCAAAGTTACGTTCCTTGC
>JBFJJV010000036.1:0-22741 GCA_041635265.1 Panacagrimonas sp. | reverse complement strand
GTCATTGAAGACGGTTTGTTCCGGCCACGTCAGGTCCCCGAGCCGTTTATCGTCGAGCTGCGCCTTGATGGCGAACTCGTCAAATCGGCTCCGGCGCTAACGATTGATCGCAAGCGCAAAACGGTTGCGAGTTCCGTTGCGGCCAATGATGCGCTCAAGCAGGAAGATGTCCACCCGGTGGTGCTAATACTTTCCAGTGGCGAAATGACGCCCTTCACTTTCGACCTGATACTTAAAGACAACCCGGTCTCGTATCGTGTTGAGGGAAATGTTCTGGGTCAGCTCTCGACTACACGACTGGAAAAAGAAAGCTGATGCGACAGCGCGGCTTTACCCTGATCGAAATTCTGGTGGCACTGGTAGTGCTGGCCGTTGCAATGGCGGCAGTGATTTCATCCATGGCCAGTCAGGCCGGTAATGCCGCCCATCTCAAGCAAAAAACGCTCGCCCTGATCGTGGCACACAACCGTCTGGCAGAAGTGCAGCTGGAACGCAGCTGGCCACAGATCGGTCGATCGGACGGCTCTGTGGAAATGGCCGGTCATGAATGGAAGTGGATCTCGTTTGTGCAAGAAACCCAAGACGAATATCTGCGCCGCATTGATATTGAAGTCAGGGCCCCAGGCCAGGAAGAGAGCTCCAGCGCACAGATCAGCGGGTTTCTGGCCGAACAATGAGCGCGGTTCAAAACACGCAACTGCCCTACTCCCAAGACGGGTTTACGCTGATTGAGATCATCGTTGTCGTGTTTATTTTTGCGATCCTGTCACTGATGGCTTATGGCGGTCTGCGTAGCGTGCTAGATGCACAAGCCGATATAGAGGCTTCTCTGGATCGTACGGCAGCAATGCAGCGCGCCTTCATGCGCATGCGTAATGACTTTCAGAACACTCGATTCCTCTCGCCTCGAGGCAATTATGGCGATTCGGAAGCCAGCTTTTATATCGATCAGGACGATGCTCTTCATCTGGTGCGCGGGGGGCGACGCAGCGCACTGCAGATCAGTCGCCCGAGCCTGGAACGAGTGAGTTACCGACTGGATGAAAATACATTGAAACGGTCGAGCTGGCAGGTACTGGACCTGGCCCAGGACTCGGAGCCCGTCGAACTGGCCTTGCTGGAAAACATCGAAGGATTGAAACCGCGTTTTCTGGATGCAAGCGGCAAGTGGCATGAGACCTGGCCGGCCGGGGGGCTGCTCAGCTCAACTGGTAGCGGCGCGAAAGAAGCTCCCCCGGTTGCCGTGGAGATCGTGCTCGAGACCGAGGATTGGGGCGAGATGCGTTTCTTGTTCCGCACGCCGATGGCGGCACTTGCACGTAATGGCAGCGGCACCTCAAATGCGCCTGCGCCGGCGGGCAACGGATTTGTCAGCGGTGCCGGCGGCGGGCTGGGATTGCTCGACGGCGACGGATTGATCTCAGGCGCTCTGGTCGGCGTCGTCGCGCCGGGTCAGCCGCCCGGTACGGGCGCGTCAGGGGACGCGGACGCGGATAACCTTGAGGCTCAGCCGTCAGGGCAATCCGGAGCCGACGCCATCCAGAATGGGGACTCATCGCTGGGGATCATGCCGTGACGCCGCCACGCAAACAGCGCGGTGTCGCTCTGATCACGGCGGTACTGGTGGTTTCCATTGCGGTCATCGCGGCAACGTCCGTCCTAGACTCGGGTCATTTCGCTATTCAGCGCGCGTCCACGCTGCAAGATTCGGAGAAGGCTTGGGGCTTTGCCGCCGGCGCCGAAGACTGGGCGCGCACTCTGTTGCAAAGAGATGCCCAGACCAGCGACATCGATGGCCTCGGCGAAGCTTGGAGCCAGATACAGACGCTTCCGATTGAGAACGGGGTCATCAGCGGACAGGCGATAGACGCCTATAGCCGCTTCAATCTGAATAATCTGGGGCTGGCGGACCACAGTATGGCCCTCCCGAATTACCCGCCAGGCAGCGATCAGCCGTTTACCCAGTATTCCAAACAACTACAGATTTTCGAGGGGCTGATCAGGAATATCGACGGTGCAAATCTGCTGATCCCAAGCCCACAAGATCTGGCAGAGGCCATTCGCGACTGGATCGACGAGGACCAATTCCCTACCGGCAACGGGCGTGAAGACGGAGACTATCTCCAGCAGCGCATACCGCATCGCGCCGCCAACAGACCCATGCTCAGTGTCACCGAGCTCAAACCCATATTGGCGCTGCTCTATGCAGGGACAGACGGCGCTGCGGCAAAGGTCTATCAGCTGCTGGCCCCCCATGTGACCGCCCTGCCGGTCAAAGGGGTGACCCCGCTGAACATCAATACGGTGACGCCCGAACTGCTGCTGGCATTGGACAGCACCGGCGCCATCCCGCAAATGCGCAGCTTTATCGAAGAGCGCCTCGAGCAGCCCATTGATAATCTGTCACAGCTGACAACGCGCCTGAATATGACGGCTCTGGATGCCGATCCTTCGATCATCGTCATCCGCACCCAGCTCTTCCAGCTGCGCATGCAGGCGGTGGTCGGCAACGGGCGTGTGGCACTATATAGCCTCATATATCGCCCGAATCAGGGCCCCGCCCAAGTGCTGGCCCGCAGCACGGATACCGAATAAACCATCAACTGAACGTGCGGGAAACTCTTTACATCCGATTGGGCATAAGTCCTGACGCAGAGCTCGAGTTCGGTGTCTGCGGTGCTGAACTCCGCTCTCTGAAGACGCAGAAAGGTCTGCTTAGTGAGGCGGGCACGCATGCGCCGGGCAGGCGCCTCGTGTTGTTTTTCCCGGCGGATGAAGTGCGACTGACAAGCGTCAAGGTCCCGGCGAAGCAGACTGCCAAGGTCCTGCAGGCCGTGCCCTACGCATTGGAAGATCAGGTCGCCGACGATATCGAAGATCTGCATTTCGCCATCGGGCCACGTCAGCCCGATACCCGTTATCCGGTCGCAATCATTTCGCGCAAGCGTCTGGATCAATGGCTTGCCTCAATTCGGTTGCTGGGCCTGCATGCAGATGCGATGGTGCCCGAAAATCTGGCCCTGCCTGTGAGCGGGAATGGCAGTGATCTGTCTGCACTGGTCGACGGCGAGCAAGTACTGGTTCGCCATGGCCCGTGGTCAGGCTTTGTATGCGCCAGGGAGGACCTGGCCAGCTTCCTGGAAATAGTGGACACGGAAAAATCGTCGAGGCTGCAACTTTTCGTCTCTGGCGCCGATAAGTCAGACTGGTCCCAGCTGGAATGGCCGCTGCAACTAATGCCAACGCCCAGCCCCCTGCACACGCTGGCCAACCACTATCGGGCCGATCATGCGATCAACCTCCTGCAAGGCAGTTACTCGCAAAGCCGGGATCTGCAGCGGCATTGGACACCTTGGCGCCTGACCGCCAGCCTGCTCCTCGCTTTTTTCGTGATCGCGGGCCTCGCTCACGCGCTGGACGTCCTGCGATTGTCCAGGGCATTGGAACAACAGGATCAGGCCAACATCGCCCGCTTTCAGCAACTTTTCCCGGACCAACAGCGCATTGAAAACCTCGAGGCGCAACTGGATCAGAAGATTCGTAGCATGGCCAGCAACGGCGCGGCCGGCCCGTTCGATCTGCTGCAGACACTGGCGGAAGCGCTGGCCGCCAGCCCCGGACTCAGGCTCAGGGGCATGCAATACCGCGACGGCGCCCTGTACCTGTCTCTGGCTGCCAAGGATCTACAAGTACTCGACAAACTGCGTGACTGGTTTGAGTCTCGGCCCGACACACAGCTCCAAGTGCAGTCGGCCAATGCGGAGCAGGACGGCGCGCAAATTCGTGCCAAGTTACAGGCTTCATGAATCCATTCAACGAACATCTCTCCCGATACCGAGAGCGCTTTTCAGCGCTGGCACCTCGCGAGCAATGGCTGCTCGGCTTGTGCGTCGCCGTTGTCTTTTTCGCGGTCCTGTTTCTTGGCGTATGGGAACCTCTGGCCAAACTTCACCAACAGAATCACGAGGCGCTGGTTTCTGCTCAGCGAATGGCCGAAAAAATTGAGCACGCAGCTGCACGCCTCAAAGTTCAGCAAAGTAGCGGCGCACAGCCTGGTGCTAGCGCGCTCAGCACATCGCTCATTGCAGCCGTCGGGCAGTCCAGCAAAACAGGAAAGCTCGGAAAGGGCCCGTCCCGCATTCAACCCGAGGGCAAAAATGAAGTGCGCGTCTGGTTTGAGGACGTCTCCTTCGACTCACTGATTGAGTGGGCATATGAACTTGAGACCCGCTATGCAATCCACGTAGTGAACATGGATATCGAACCCAAGTCCGATGCCGGCTCGGTCAATGTTCGTCTCACCTTGGCCCGACAGTCTTGAAGCCGCTTTTCCTGATTCTGCTCGGACTGTTCGTATTCCTTGGTAGCGCCCTGTTCGGCGCTCCGGCCGACCGTGTCCATCACTGGCTGGTTGCAGACCATGCGCCGTTTCGAGCCCTAGGTGTCGGCGGCACCGCCGCCAGGGGCAATGCCAAGCTGATCGAAATTCGCGGTCATCCGGCCCTGGAAGAAATGTCCTGGCAACTGCAAAAACTCAAGCTCTTGCTAGGCCGCGCAAGCTTCAAGATCAGTGGCGGCAATGAGGACCTTCGATTAGACGGCACGGCCTACGCGGTACCATCCGGTGCCATCAGCCTGCAAGATTTCAGCCTCAGTTTACCCCTGAGAAAACTGGCCGCCGCTGCCGGCTACACCTTCGTGCCGGCAGTGGGCACAATCGAGGCGGATATTCACAAGCTCACCCTACGTGATCACTGGCCTCACAATGCGGAGGGCATTCTGACAGTCGGCAATTTGAGCTGGAAGCTCGGCCGAGACCCGATTCCGCTTGGCACTTACCAGGCCACGCTCAGCAACCAGACGGGCGGCATTCGGGCAGACATCCTCAGCTTGTCCGGCGACTTGCTAGTCAACGGCGAGGCGCAGATCAATCATGACAAAAGTTGGGAAATCCATTTGCAGATGAAGCCAAAAAACGGCGCCTCGCCACAGCTGCGTAATCTGATGCGAAATGTCGGCAAGCCGGACACGCAGGGCTGGTATCACTTGCGACAACGCGGCGCTCAGCCGATGATGTCCAAGACAGAGCTGATGCCATGAGCAGCAATCAAGACTGGGTGCCGCATATTGTGGTCGCTACTGTCGTGGAGCAGCGGGGCAAGTACCTGATTGTCGAAGAGCGCATCAACGGTGAATTGCGTCTGAATCAGCCTGCTGGCCACTGGGAACAGGGCGAGACGCTGCAGCAAGCCGCTATTCGGGAGACTCTGGAAGAGTCGGGCTGGGATGTCGCGATCGAGAACTTTCTTGGCGTCTACGAATGGCATCCACCGGGGCTGGCTTATCCCTTCGTCCGTTTTGCCTTCGCCGGCAAGGCCCTTCGCCATTATCCACAACAAGCACTCGACGAAGGCATCGAGCGCGCGCTGTGGCTGAGTCTGGATGAACTCAAGGCGCGCAGTGCTTTCCACCGTGGACCAGCCGTCTTGCAATGCATTGAAGACTACCGCGCGGGTCGCTTTCATTCCATGCGGGCGATTCAGCATCTGCAGGACTGGACAGAGAGCTAAGTCCGAACCATTCATAAACCAGATACGAAGCAATGTCAGAAGCACCACTGGCGGTTATTGGCCTGGGCAATCCAGGATCGGAATACGAACAAACCCGGCATAACGCTGGTTTCTGGCTCGCTGAGCGGCTCGCAGAGCGCAACAAGGCTCAGTTCAAACCGGAGTCCAAATTCTTTGGGTCACTGGCACGCATCCGCGTTTCAGGCTCGGATTTGCTGATCTTGAAGCCTTCAACCTATATGAATCGCAGTGGACAGGCCGTATCCGCACTGGCGCGGTTCTACAAGATCCCTGTCGAGAATTTGCTCGTTGCACACGACGAACTGGACCTGCCTGTCGGTACGGCACGGCTGAAGCTGGGCGGTGGCCACGGCGGCCACAACGGCCTGCGCGATATCCACAAGCCTTTTGGCGACGGCTATCGCCGCGTTCGTATCGGGGTCGGCCACCCTGGCGATCGAGAGCAGGTTCTGCGTTACCTGACTGAGACCCGGCCTCCCAAAGCGGAGAGAGAGGACATCATGCTCAGTATCGAGCAGGCGGTGGATGCAATCGAAGCCTGGCCACGCTCAGGTTGGGAAAAAGCCGTGCAGGCACTGCATACCAGCGCCTAGTGGGGCTGCGGCAAATCAATGAGAGACAGCGCTGAAAGAAAGCCTGTTTCAGATTTCGGGGTAGGCGATGGTTGTAATGCTGGAGGTCGCTTTGTCCCTTGCATACTTCAACCCGGTGACAAGCGCGCGAATACTGATGCGCCCCTGCTCCGTGTTGAGCTCAAATACCTGTGCTTCGCCCAGTTCAACACCGAGCGTCGGTGCGGCCAGTCGCTTTTCAAATCCCCGGATGCTGGTATACAGCTCCAACTGCAACAGTGCCTTGAAGCGTGATGCACCTGGAAAGGCGGTCACACGCTGGTTCAGCCGCACAGGCGCCGAAGGCAAAGCGGTGGCAATATTCAAGCTGCTGGACTCTCCGACCACGACCGTCGAGCTTGGTCTGCCCAGTTCGATCCCATTACGAACGATTTCCAGTTCGACTTCATAGGCCGCGAATCCGCTCGCTGTGCTTGCCACTGCCGACAGCGACGAAGATGTTGCCGCCCCTGCGTGCAGAGCAAGGCCGAGGAAAGCGATAATAGACAGGAATTTATACAAAACAGTTGATTTCCGAACGGCCGACGCGGCCTTTATGAAATAATTGTTGCGCCGCAACATGAATGGTACCTGACCTATCCTGCTGCGATCTACTCACTTTTTTAATAAGCAAAAATCACACCGTGGCTATAAAATGCGGCATCGTCGGCCTGCCCAACGTCGGAAAATCCACCCTTTTCAATGCCTTAACCAAGGCCGGTATCGCTGCGGAGAACTACCCTTTCTGCACGATTGAGCCCAATGTGGGCATTGTTCCCGTGCCCGACCCACGGCTCGCAGCACTGTCAGCAATTGTCAATCCCAAAAAAATATTGGCAACTACGGTCGAATTCGTCGATATCGCCGGCCTCGTGGCAGGCGCCAGCAAGGGCGAAGGATTGGGCAATCAGTTCCTGGCCCACATTCGCGAAACCGACGCGATTGCCCATGTTGTCCGTTGTTTTGTTGATGAGGACGTAGTCCATGTAGAGGGCCGCGTCGATCCTCTGCGCGATATCGACATCATCAATACCGAGTTGGCTCTGGCCGACCTGGACAGTGTCAGCCGGGCACTTGATCGGGCCAACAAGCTGGCGCGCTCCGGTGACAAGGCGGCGGCTGCCAAGGTCACCTTCTTTCAACGTCTGCTGAGTCTGCTTGACGAAGGCAAGCCGGCCCGCGCTGCGGAGCCCAAGGACGACGAGCGCACCTGGATGCGCGACCTCCAGCTGATTACTGCGAAACCCTTGATGTACATCGCCAACGTGGATGAGGGCTCGCTGAGCGAGGGCAACGATTTGCTGCGTGAAGTTCAGCAGCGCGCTGAAGTGGAAAAAGCGGTCGTGGTCCCGGTCTGCGCCGCCATTGAGGCGGAGATTGCGACGCTTGAAGATGCAGATCGCCAGGAATTTCTCAACGATCTTGGCCTTGAAGAACCCGGCCTGAATCGCGTCATTCGCGGTGCGTATTCTTTGCTGGGCCTGCAGACCTACTTTACCGCCGGGGTACAAGAGGTTCGCGCCTGGACCATCCGCACCGGTGCGACTGCGCCACAGGCGGCCGGCGTGATCCATACCGACTTTGAGAGAGGATTTATCCGCGCTGAAATCGTCAGCTACGACGACTTCATCAAATATAAAGGCGAATCAGGCGCCAAAGATGCGGGTCGCTGGCGTCTGGAAGGCAAGGAATACGTCATGGCCGAGGGCGACGTAACCCACTTCCGTTTCAACGTCTAAATAGCAGCCGGCGGCCGAATCCGACCAGCTGCCGACTTGCGGAGCGCCCGATGTTGGCAGGAAAACCGATGGCGGGCTAAAAAGTGTTGAGCACGCAACCCAGAATATGAGCACGCCCCACTTCAATGCGTTTAATCAAATCACGCGTCGCTGAAATCGAGGTGTGGTCCTTGCGGGTCACCATCAAGACGCGCCCGGCTTCAGTTGCAACGGCCAGCGCGTCAGAAAATTCCGACGCCGGCGGCGTATCGAGGATGACGTGCCGATAGCGGCGCTTCCAGCCTTTCAACATCTCGCCGAAAATCGGGTCCGACAGAATCTCGATCGGCGCGCTTGATTTTGGGCCAGCTGTCAGCAGGGACAAGCTAGCAAGCCCGACCACCGACTGCACCTTGGGCGCACGACCCTCGAGCAAAGCCTGAGCCAAGCCGTCGTCGTTATCTGCAGAAAAATAATCGTGCATTCGAGATCGGCGCAGATCCGCGTCGACCAGCAGCGTCGCCTGGCCAAGTTGTGCGCAGGCGATAGCCAGTTCACAAGCGAGACGCGTACGCCCTTCGGCCGCGCTGGGGCTCAAGATCGCGACCATATTGCATTCATTTTCCTCTGTTCTCTGAATCAACTCCGTTCGCAATGCGCGAATACTTTCGCTGAAGGGTTCGAACGGGTCCTGAGCGGTCTGCAATTCTCCTGAAGGACGGGCGACCGCAGCCTCACTCTTTTCGGCCTGCATCTCACCCGCCAGCACCGTGTCGAGATCAGCCTGTGTGATCAAATCCAGACGCAATGCCGCTTCGATAAAACCCAGTCCCCGCTGTTCCTGAACAGCGGCAATGCGTTTGATATCGTCTTCCGACAAGCCGCCGCGGCGCGCTAGAATTTGCGCCAGCTCACTCGTTTGATCAAGACCAGCGATCGTCGGCTCCAGCTTAGGCCCCGACGGATCGTGCAATGCCTTTACCCTGCTCATGCTTTGCCCTGTAGTTGAACCAGCACCGGCAGGCCCAGTTCACGTTCGATATCCTCGCGACTTCTGATTTTTCGATTCAGCAATTCGAGCATCAAGGCGATAAGTGAACTGACAATCAGCGCTGCGCTGACCACGATCATCATTATCTTCCTTTTCTGGCTTCTATTGGGCTGGCTTGGCGGCACTGCGCGATTGACGATTTCCACATTGCTCGAGGCGATTTCCTTGCCCAGCTGAACGGTCTCGAAGGCGTCGAGCGCAGCTTCATAAATCTTGGTGGCGGAATCCAGCTCTCGAAGCAGTTGGGCCGCTTCGTCTTGTTGGGAGCGCGCTTTCATTATCGCCTCCCGCTCTTCTTTCAGTTCCTTTTGGAGACGTTCCTCGACCGATCGAGCCGAATTGACCTCGGCGCGAGCACCATCGACATAGACGGAAATTTCCTGGTCGAGCTGCATGCGCGCCTGATCAATCTCAGTCTGTAAGGCGACGATGTTGGGGTGACGCGGACCGAGCGTTGCACGAAGCTCTGCCATTTTGGCCTCGCTGGCCTGAAGCTTGGCCTTGAGACTTTGCACCACTGTTGAGCTGAGCACCGTGGCGTCGCCTCGACCGATGCGGCCAAGCCTCAGCTCCGCATTGAGGCGCTGTGCTGAGGCCTCAGTCAATCGCGACTCCAGATCAGAAAGTCGGGCACTTTTGCCGCCGTACGGTCCCTCATCCGGTTTGAGATTGGTCAGTCCCGTCTGCCGCCGAAACTTGGAAACCTTGGCTTGCGCCTCATCAATCTTACCTTTCAGCGATTTTAGCTGTTCGGAGTAACGGACAGCCCGGTCTGTCGCCGGATCGAGAAAGCGTTTCCTCTGCGCAGTCAGATAGGAATCGGCAATCCCGTTGGCCAAGTCCGCTGCAAAACTAGGGTCCTGATCGTCGACTGTGATGTACATGAACAGACTGCCCGTACCCTGCACCACCGTCAGCCGCTCTCTTAAAGACTCTTTTGCCCACTGTCGCCGACTAGCCTCCGAGTTGTCGCCGACGTAGCCCAACATATAGTCCTTGTGTGCGGCCAGATGGAATTTTTCAACGACAGGAAACAGGATGACTGGGCTTCGGATGTATTCAATCTGGGTCGCGATATAGCTATTCAGATACTGGGTGCCGCCGTAGCTCGACCCGATGTTGGATTCGCGGCCCGAAACCGGATCATCCATTCGCGAAGACACTAACAAGGTGACCGTGGAGGAATAAGTGTCAGGCTCGATCTTGAGCAATACGCCGGTCACTATTCCCACCGCAAGCGTGGCACCAATAATCATCGCTCTCCGCGCCCAAAGGATTCTCCATAGCTGCGTGATGCTCATTGCACTGCCGCTGAGCTCTATCGGGAGCGCGCTCATGCTGGCTTGAGACGGGATTTGTGCCATCAGAATATTCGCTCACGCACGTTTATGACATCCTCAGCTCGAACCGCGTCATCCAGATCCACACCGATCGTGTCCAGTTTTTCTCCCTTTATCTTGCGTTTTATACGAACCCGTCGTGTCGATCCGCGATCGGTCAGGCCACCGGCTACCGCAATCGCCTCGATTACAGTCATGTCCTTGCGCAAGGCGTAAGAGCCGGGGCGATTCACCGCCCCGTAGACATAAAACAGCTGCGCCTTGGGCACGACGACGGTATCCCCGGCCCGCATCTCGGGCACCTGTCCTGTACCGGCATTAAGAAGATCTGAAAGATCTATTTCGAAGCGATCAACTCCATCCTCCTTGCGTCGCAGGATGAAGGCGCGCTCCTCACCCTGATCAGTGATGCCACCGGCCAGTGCCAGCGCATCGAGAATGGAAGTGCGAGTATCGATCGGGAATCGTCCCGGCTTTACCACCTCGCCGACGATGCTGATTTGCTGACTTCTCAGCGCCGCCAATACGATATTGACCTGCGGATCGATCAGGAAATCACCCTCCCGATAAGCCGTGGCAACGCGCTCTGCTGCCTGCCCTGGCGACAGACCCATTACTGGAATTTCTCCGGCCAGGGGAATATCGATGGTGCCCGAATCGGACACATATACCGTCGCAGTAAGCTCCGGCCGCCCAAACACAGTCACCGTCACCACGTCGCCTCGCGCCAGGACCACGGTCGCGGAGTTGAGAGTCGCTGGCGGTGCGACCGGAAGCGATTCAGCCTTATTCAACTGGCTACCTTCCAACTTGGCAGCAATCCCCGTGGGCGCACCGACCTTAGGCAACAAATTGTCCTGCGCCATCAGAGGGCTGATGCAGAGCAGAGACGCACAGACGAATACTTGCCGGCACAACAGATGACGAAGTCCGCTGAAAATCCTCCCTGCGCAGAGGCTCAAAATGGAATGAAGATTCATGGCGGCAAAATTCATGGCTGCAAAGATATCTGAAGGATACGTCAGTTAAGCTGAATACGGGGAGGCAAAAAATAAGCCGACATCGGGCATGGGGTCTTGAATCCAGTGCACTGAGCGCCAGATTAAGACTCATCCGATATTGGAGAGCATGAATGCGTGCAGACAAATTCACCAGCCGCTTGCAGGACGCGCTTGGCGCGGCGCAAAGCCTTGCCCTTGGCAGGGATCATGCCGCCATAGAGGTCGCTCACGTTCTCTCCGCCCTGCTCAATCAGGACGGCGGCAGTATTGCCCCCCTGCTTCAGGCTTCCGGGGCCAACCCCGAATTGCTCAAGGTGCGGCTCGGCCAGGCGCTGGAGAAGCTGCCGAGACTCGGCAAGACCACGGGCGATATCCAGGTTTCCAGTGAACTGGGTCGCACACTGAATCTGACCGACAAACTGGCTCAGGATCGCGGCGACGATTTCGTCTCTTCGGAACTGTTTCTGCTAGCGGCCTGTGAAGACAAGGGCCCGGGTGGCGAAGCGCTACGCGCTGCGGGAGTACGCAAGGAAATGCTCTCTCAGGCCATTGAGCAAATGCGCGGCGGGGAGAAAGTAAATTCCCCTAACGCTGAAGAAGCGCGCCAGGCACTGGAGAAATACACGATCGATCTGACCGAGCGTGCTCGCAGGAACAAACTCGACCCAGTCATCGGTCGCGATGAAGAGATTCGTCGGGTCATCCAGGTGCTGTCCCGCCGCACCAAGAACAACCCTGCGCTGATTGGCGAACCGGGCGTGGGCAAGACTGCCATCGCGGAAGGACTGGCACAGCGCATCGTCAACGGCGAAGTACCCGAGAGCTTGAAGAACAAACGCCTGTTGACCCTCGATCTGGGCAGCTTGATTGCCGGCGCAAAATACCGCGGAGAATTCGAGGAACGGCTGAAAAGCGTACTCAGTGATCTGGCTAAGAATGAAGGTCAGGTCATTCTTTTCATTGACGAGATCCATACGCTGGTCGGCGCCGGCAAAGCCGACGGCGCCATGGACGCGGGCAATATGCTCAAGCCCGCCCTTGCGCGCGGTGAATTGCACTGCATCGGCGCAACCACACTCGACGAATATCGCAAGTACATCGAAAAGGATGCTGCGCTGGAGCGACGATTCCAGAAAGTCTTTGTGGGCGAGCCCAGCGTTGAAGACAGCATCGCGATTCTGCGCGGTTTGAAGGAACGTTACGAAGTCCACCACGGTGTCAATATTACCGATGGCGCGCTGATCGCTGCGGCCAGACTCAGTCACCGTTACATCACGGATCGCAATCTGCCGGACAAGGCGATTGACCTGATGGACGAAGCGGCCTCACGCATCCGCATCGAGATCGACTCCAAGCCCGAAGCGCTCGACCGCCTTAGTCGCCGACTGATTCAGCTCAAGATCCAGCGAGAGGCCCTGAAGAAGGAAACCGATGAAGGCGCCAAGCGCTCACTCGCCGATCTGGAAGCCGAAATCGCCAGACTCGAACGCGAGTACAGCGATATGGAAGAAATATGGAAGGCCGAGAAAGCCAGTGTCGCAGGAAGCGCGAGCATCAAGGAAGAACTGGAGCAAGCGCGAGCTGAAATGGATGAGGCCCACCGCGCCGGTGACCTCGCTCGTATGGCGGAATTACAGTACGGCAAGATTCCGGAACTGGAAAAGCGCCTGTCCTCTTCGGTCGCGAAAGATGAGGCATCCGACAATGAGAAAAAGGACAGTGACAAGCCGCGCAGCAAGCTGCTGCGCACCAGCGTAACCGAAGAGGAAGTCGCCGAAATTGTAGGCCGATGGACCGGGATTCCGGTCTCCAAACTCATGGAGGGCGAGCGCGACAAATTACTGCGCATGGAAGACGCGCTGCATGAGCGAGTGGTCGGCCAGGATGAGGCTGTCATCGCCGTTTCCAACGCGATACGGCGCTCGCGGGCAGGTTTGTCAGATCCCAACCGCCCTATCGGCTCCTTTCTGTTTCTGGGCCCAACCGGTGTCGGCAAGACCGAGCTGTGCAAGGCGCTGGCAAATTTCATGTTCGACAGCGACGAGGCCATGGTGCGCATCGACATGTCTGAGTACGGTGAACGCCATAGCGTGGCACGGCTGATCGGTGCGCCCCCAGGCTATGTCGGCTATGAAGAAGGCGGTCAGCTCACCGAGTCTGTCCGCCGCCGCCCCTATTCCGTGATTCTGCTGGACGAGGTGGAAAAGGCGCATCCGGAGGTGTTCAACGTCCTGCTTCAGGTCCTGGACGATGGGCGGCTGACGGACGGCCAAGGGCGCACGGTGGATTTCCGCAATGCGGTGATCGTGATGACCTCTAACCTCGGCTCTCAGCTGATGCAGGAAATGCTGAGCAAGAAGGATTCGAACTACGATTACGCGCCCATCAAGGAAGCGGTGATGAATGTCGTTGGCCAGCACTTCCGGCCCGAATTCATCAATCGCATCGACGAATCGGTCGTATTCAGTCCGCTCGGTTCAGCCCAGATCCGGGCCATTGCGGCGGTGCAATCGCGTCGGGTGATCGAGCGCCTCAAAGAACGCAACATCGGGCTGACATTCAGCGACGGAGCGCTCGATCGACTGGCCGAAGCCGGATACGACCCGGTCTATGGCGCGCGGCCGCTAAAACGGGCTATTCAGATGCTGGTGGAGAATCCCCTGGCGCGGTCGATTCTGGATGGCGCGTTTGCCAGCGGCGACCAGATCAATGTGGATTTGCACGAGGGTCAGCTCAGCTTTCAGCGCAGCGACGCCTGAGCGGGAGCCAAAACGCCATGCCACAGTCCGTGTGAATCTGATGACACGGGCTGGAGGCATTCCTCTTTAATGGGTGGGCCGCATCGCTCGTTTCAACTACTGCATCGCTTCTGATTAGGTGCGGCATCTGTGCTGTCTGGCAAGGATGAGGCTGAGGACCGAGTTCAAAGTCCCTTCATCAGCTGACTCATTGCTTCTTCCGGTGTATTTGCATAGCTGAACAGTTCAAGGTCTTCACGGGCAATCAGCCCGCGCCTGGCAAAGGACTCGAAGTTGATGGTCTCCGTCCAGAATTCCTGATCGTAGAGAATGATCGGCATCGGCGACGACTTGCCGGTCTGGGTGAGTGTCAATAATTCAAACAACTCGTCCATGGTCCCGAAGCCCCCGGGAAAAATCACCGCGCCGCGCGCAAGATTCAGAAACCAGAACTTGCGCATGAAGAAATAGTGAAACACCACGCTCCGTTCCAGTTCCACGAAAGGATTGCTCTGCTCTTCATGCGGCAATGAAATGTTCAAGCCAATATTGAGTCGCTTGTCCACACGTGCCGCGCCCTCGTGGGCCGCTTGCATGATGCCAGGACCGCCTCCGGTCACGATGTAGTAACGCTCTGCCTCCTCGTGCGCATCGGTGGTCCAACGCGCGATCAGTTCAGCCAGGTCTGCTGCGCCCTTCCACGCCGGAGAGGTCGCCGGCAAACGTGCCGAACCGAACAGAATGATGCCACGCTGTATATCCAGTTCGCGAAAACGTTTTTCCGGATCCAGGTATTCGCAGAGCATGCGCACCGTACGGGCTTCAGCGCTCTTCAGGAATTCGGGATTGAGATAGGACTTAGGAGTTTGCATGATGGTTTGATCAATTGTCGTGTCTGCATCTTAATGTGAGAGAGTGACACTCCGGTGACGCCCTGACTTCCGGTGGCACGCCGCTGCTGTAAGGAACCCGTCTGCCTAGTTAGGCGGCGGCGAGCTGAGTGCCCGCCCGATGAGACAGATTATTGCTGCCCGCTGTGACGCAATATTGTTGTTCCACCGACCGCTATCCAGAGGCGCTGATTTATGCCGGTACGGACGAGGACGTCGGCGAAGTCCAGCCCCCCAATCAGGGAATTCGTCCCAAGCTGGTCGGCGTCCGGATGCGGTGAAGGGCAATTATGATGCGCGGGCGGCTTGCCCTGAGGCTGTGACCCACCGCGGCTGTTTGCTCGCTGACAATTTTGCCGATGACGGTGCGAAATGGATCGACAAGGAAGCTGTGCACATTATGAGGATACAGGCTAGCTGCGCGGCAACCCAATCAAAGGGGCTTTCGCGAAACCAGGGCGCTGATCATCGTCGACTGCTCTCCGCCATCATGAAGGGCATGGCCTGCATGGGATTGGGACACTGGATATCAGAACAGCGTGTATTTTCGTGAGGCAAGCGCACGGTAATAGCCTCCAAATAAAACGCTTGCCGGGCTATGCAAACACCCTGAACATCAGTACATTGCTGCACGATATTGAAGTAGAAAGTAACTCTCGCCGATCCTCTTGGCATGACTGCTGGGAACTATTGCGGAGCAGACTTCGTTGAGTATCGAAGAATAGTGGTATCAATGAGAGATTTTGGGGACGAAATGAGAAATAACAAAAGCACTGCCGCGCTGCTGGCCGGCGGGCTGTTGGCCTTGGCTTTTGCGGCGACGTCACTCAGCGCATCAGCGCAATCAGCTCCGGGCTGGTATATGGGAGTGGAAGGCTTCTACTCAAAGGTCGATGATATTGATGGGACCTTGACCATCACCACCCCGGCGAGTGTCATTCCCGGCACCACCAATAATTGCGTACTGCCGGTCGATCTGCTGGGCGGACAGCCCATTGCCCTGCCCGGTATTTGCCTGGTCGGCCCGCCGAATACGCCAGATCAGGTGACCCCAGGTACCAGCTCGGTTTTCCCCGCAACCATTTTCATGGACGACGGCTTTGGTGGTGGCGCCACCTTCGGTTATCTATTTGACGGCGGTCTACGGCCAGAGATCAATATTCGTTATGACGAAAGTGATATCGAGTCCATTTCGGTTGACGGCAACAATTCCACGACCAGCAACTCCAGTGTTCGCGCCCTGCGCCTGATGGGCAACGTCTGGTATGACCTCAGCGTTGGCAATTGGGCACCCTATTTCGGCGGCGGTCTGGGCATTCAGAATACGGAGTTCAGCGCTGGAAACACCGATGCTGACGATAATACCGTGGCATTCCAGGTCGGTGCTGGTCTGCATTATTGGTTCGGCAACAGCACCTCACTGGGCATTGATTACCGTTTCGTCACCGCTGAAGACCCCGAGTTTGAAAGCACCGATCAGAACGGCGTGCGCTCTGCCTTGGAAGGCGATTACAAGGCCCATAACATTGGGGCCAGTTTCCGTTATTCCTTTGGCGGCTCCTTCCTCGACACCGACGGTGACGGCGTGACCGATCGCAATGACCAGTGCCCGAACACGCCGGAAGGGGTGAAAGTCTATTCCAATGGCTGCCCGGTCGATCTTGATCAGGACGGCGTTCCCGACTATCTCGACAAGTGCCCGAATACCCCGCAAGGCACGCCGGTGGACAGCAATGGTTGCCCGTTTGATTCCGATGGCGACGGTGTGCCCGATCATCTTGACCAGTGCCCTGGTACCCCGGCCAACGTCAAAGTAGATGCCCGTGGCTGCCCGCTGGACAGCGATGGCGACGGCGTCCCGGATTATCTCGATAAATGTCCCAATACCGCCGCTGGTTCTGCGGTCAACGCCCAGGGCTGTGATTTGAGCGACAAAGACGGCGACGGCATTCCAGATCATCTGGACAAATGCCCGGACTCGCCTGCCGGTGAAGCGGTCGGCCCGGATGGCTGCCCGCTCGACTCCGATGGCGATGGCATTCCGGATTATCTCGACGAGTGCCCCAACACTCCGCCCGGCCTGAAGATTCTGCCCAATGGCTGTGCACTGGTTGGTGACTGCCGCCGCCCACGTCCGGGTGAAGCAGTTGATGCCAACGGCTGTGCATTGGATCAGCGCTTCGTCCTTCGCGGCGTGAAGTTCGAGTTCGATTCAGACCAGCTCACGGCGGAAGCCAAACGTATTCTCAATGATGTGGCAGATACGCTGGCAGCCTACCCTGGGGTCAAGATCGAGGTTCAGGGTCATACCGACTCGCTGGGTACCGATGCCTACAATCTTGGTCTATCAGAGCGACGTTCGATCTCGGTGAAGCGATACCTGGTCGGTCGCGGTGTAGACGGTAGCGGAATGAACCCCGTCGGCTACGGCGAGACGGCACCGATTGCCGACAATGCGACGCCGGATGGCCAGGAAGAAAATCGACGCGTAGAGTTCCGCGTGATCGAGTAATTCAGGCTTTCAGCTAACATCCGGGCCCGGCTGCGGTAGCGCAGCCGGGCCTTCTTTTTTAGCGGTGCGTAAGACCCGGCCCGTCCTGAACAAAATCAAAGGCCATTGTTAGCTGCGGTACTGATGTCGCTGCCATCAGATGGAATGCGGCTACTGCCGGGCAGGAACCCTCTCTAGGCCTGTTTAAGAACTTGTGCATGCCCCGGAAGGTCAGATCGCGAATATTTCGGCAGTTCGCGTACAGGAGGCACAAGGTCTGGCCACTGACGGCCGCAGCGAACAGAAATGAAGCGGAGCCCTGGTCCGTCGGAAGCCTCTAGCGGCTTTTGGCGGAAATCCCTGAGCCTTGATGCCCGCGCTGAACGGGCACGCAGGTCTTTGGAGGGAGGTGAGCACTCCAGTCGGCTTGGCCGCGCAGCCACCCACATTGATTGTTCTAATCATGTCTCTATCGTCAGATTATTCGAGCCTTCCTCACCGTTTTCATTGAAAAGAATAATTCACTTTTGACAATCCCAGGTTACTGTTTATAAACCGCTTATGGGCTCTGACCTAAACATCGGGGGTCTTTGCGGCCGAATGCTGATTCGGCGGCTTCATGAGTTGTCCCCAGTTGTGCAATCGTCCTCCGGGTGATTAAACCTGCTTCAGCACCAAGTACTTAGCAATTTGATCCACAGGCAACGCACATCATCAGCACCGCGCAGTAACAGGCTTGAACACATAATGTAGGGGTTGACTCAAGCCAAAACCACTAGATATTGTTGCTAAACGGTATTTGTCACTTCTCTGATCAGGGCCATAATCCTGACAGAGATCGCAGCAGGGCCGCACCAAAATTGGAGCCGTTCGAGCCCAGAACATCGCGCTCTGCCGGGCTGTATGGGACTAATCACCGCCAGAAGCTTCTTAAAGAAAGCTTTTTCGAGCGGCAGCGTAGTAAGAGCAGCGTAGTAAGTAAGTATTTCCTTTGGAGAGGGATAACAAAAAATATGAACCCACAAACAAATCATGCTGATAATTCGGCTATCGAAATCCCCAAAAACACATTGAAGAGCAACGCAGCAAACAGCAGTACCGCTGAGCTGGCTTCCACTGCACCAGGTGGCATCAAGGTCATTCGTCGTAACGGCAAGCTGACCAGCTTTGACGTATCCAAGATTTCCATCGCCCTGACCAAGGCATTCTTGGCGGTTGAAGGTGGCAGCGCTGCAGCCAGTTCCCGCGTGCGCGAATTGGTGGCCAACCTTAGCGCCCAGGTCCAGCAGGCGCTGACTCGACACATGTCGGGTGGTGGCACCCTGCACATTGAAGATATTCAGGATCAGGTTGAACTGGCTCTGATGCGCGCCGGCGAGCACAAGGTCGCGCGCGCCTACGTGATCTACCGGGCAGAACGCGCACAGGAACGTAAGGCCGAAGCCGCCAAGCACACGACCGAGTCCGCCAAACCGGAGTTCACGGTCGTGCTGGATGATGGCAGCGCCATTGCACTCGACGAAGATCGCCTGCGCCGCGTCACCACCGAAGCCTGTAGTGGGCTGAGCGGCGTGGCGGTGGAAGAAGTGCTGACAGCTGCCCTGCGTGATCTGTATGACGGCATTCCAGAAGCTGAACTGTCGCAGGCGCTGACGCTGGCCGCACGCGCCCGTATCGAAAAGGAACCCAACTACTCCTACGTCTCCGCACGCCTGCTGCTGGACTCCATGCGCCACGAAGCGCTCAAGTTTCTCGGCATGAGTCAGACCCGGCCGACGCTGGAAGAAATGAAGCCGGTCTACGGCGAATACTTCCGAGCCTACATCCATCGCGCCGCCGAGCTCGAGCTGGTGGATTCCAAGCTCTGTCTGTTTGATCTGGACACCCTGGGCAAAGCCCTGCTGCCCGAGCGCGACGCCCAGTTCGACTACCTCGGCCTGCAGACCCTGTACGACCGCTACTTCATCCACAGCAAGGGCACCCGTTTCGAGTTGCCACAGGCCTTCTTTATGCGCGTGGCGATGGGCCTGGCCATGAACGAGATCGATCGCGAAGCGCGCGCCATCGAGTTCTATACCCTGCTCTCCTCCTTCGATTTCATGAGCAGCACGCCGACGCTGTTCAACTCCGGCACCCTGCGGCCGCAGCTCTCCAGCTGCTACCTCACACAAGTCCCGGATGATCTGCACGGCATCTTCGATGCCATCAATGACAACGCCATGCTGTCCAAATTTGCCGGCGGTCTGGGCAATGACTGGACCGCCGTCCGCGGCATGGGCGCTTACATCAAGGGCACCAATGGCAAGTCCAACGGCGTCGTGCCTTTCCTGAAAGTGGCCAACGACACCGCAGTGGCGGTCAATCAGGGCGGCAAACGCAAAGGTGCCCTATGCGCCTATCTGGAATCCTGGCATCGCGACGTCGAGGAGTTCCTCGATCTGCGCAAGAACACCGGCGATGACCGTCGCCGCTGCCATGACATCGACACCGCCAACTGGGTGCCCGATCTGTTCATGAAGCGCGTCATGGAAGAAGGCCAGTGGACGCTGTTCTCCCCCGAAGACTGCCCCGATCTGCATGACCTCATCGGCGAAGCCTTCGAAGCGCGCTATTGCGAATACGAGAAGATGGCCGACGAAGGCCGCATCAGCAATTTCAAACGACTGCCGGCCATCAGCCTGTGGCGCAAGATGCTGTCCATGCTGTTTGAAACCGGCCATCCTTGGATGACCTTCAAGGACCCATGCAATCTGCGCAGTCCGCAGCAGCACGTCGGCGTGGTGCACAGCTCCAACCTCTGCACCGAGATCACGCTCAACACCAAGGCCGGCAAGGAAATAGCCGTGTGCAACCTGGGCAGCATCAATCTGCCGCAGCACATCAAAGACGGCAAGCTCGACGAGGCCAAGCTGGAAAAAACCATCAACACCGCCTTGCGCATGTTGGATAACGTCATCGAGTACAACTACTACTCGGTCGGCACCGCGCGCAACTCCAATCTACGTCACCGCCCGGTGGGCATGGGCTTGATGGGTTTCCAGGACGCGCTGTACAAACTGCGTCTGCCCTACGAGAGCGACGCCGCAATCCAGTTCGCCGACGAGTCCATGGAAGCCATGAGCTACTACGTGATCAAGGCCTCTACCAATCTGGCCGAAGAGCGTGGCAGCTATTCCAGCTACAAGGGCTCACTATGGGATCAGGGCATTCTGCCCGTGGATTCGGTCAAGCTGCTGGCCCAGCAGCGCGGCGAAAAATATCTTCAGCAGAACACCGACCAGTGCGGCCGATTTGACTGGGAAAGCCTGCGCACCCGCGTGCAGACCGTCGGCATGCGCAACTCCAACTGCATGGCCATCGCGCCCACCGCGACCATCGCCAACATCACCGGGGTTTCGCAGTCCATCGAGCCGCAGTTCGCCAATCTCTACTCCAAGTCCAATCTCTCGGGTGAATTCACCGTGGTCAACCAGTATCTGGCGGACGATCTGAAAGAGCGCGGCCTGTGGGATGAGGTCATGGCCCACGACCTCAAGTTCTATGATGGCAGCGTGCAGAAGATTGACCGCGTGCCGCAGGACCTGAAACAGATCTATAAATGTGCTTTTGAAGTCGACCCGAAACGACTAGTCGACGCCGGCAGCCGCCGCCAGAAATGGATAGATCAGAGCCAATCGCTCAATCTGTACATGGCCGCCCCCAGCGGCAAGAAACTGGACGAGCTGTACAAACACGCCTGGCTGACCGGCCTCAAGACCACTTATTACCTGCGCACCATGGGCGCGACCCGTGCCGAGAAGACCACCATCGATGATGGTCGTCTCAATCAGGTCGGTAATGGCTCATCTTCATCTGCAACTTCATCCAGTAACCAGGCTGTCTCAGCCTCTGCGGCCACGGTATCAGCGGCAGCCGCCGCCAAGGCCGCGCCACCCAAGGCTGCAACGGACATGTCGGACACCAGTGTGTGCTCCTTGTATGACCCAAGTTGTGAGTCTTGTCAGTGATGAGCCTGCAAGCCTCACTCTTTCTTTCTATTGACCCATTCCAAATTCCAAGGCTGAAAAAGCCGTGAATCAAAAAACCGGAGAATCCTGACCATGAGCACTCTTTCCTGGGACGACGAACCCGCCGCAAGCCCGAGCAGCACGCCTTCAGTCGCGCCGGTCGCGGTGCAGCCCCCGAGCAAAGCAAACAAAAGCACCACGCCCGGCCCGGTCGTGATGGCCGCTGCTGCTGCGCAGGCCGCCAAAGACGCCGGTGCCACCGGTCTGGAGAATCTGGACATGGGCGCGCGCCGCATCCAGGTCGACGACAAGAAGATCATCAACTGCCGCGCCGATCTCAATCAGCTGGTCCCCTTCAAATACAAATGGGCATGGGACAAGTATCTCGCCGCCTGCAATAACCACTGGATGCCGCAGGAAGTCAGCATGAGTGCCGACATCGCCCTGTGGAATGATCCCAATGGTTTAACCGAAGACGAGCGCATGATCATCAAGCGCAGCCTCGGCTTCTTCAGCACCGCCGATTCCCTGGTCGCCAACAACCTCGTGCTCGCGGTCTACAAGCACATCACCAACCCCGAGTGCCGCCAGTACATCCTGCGTCAGGCTTTTGAAGAAGCCATTCACACCCACGCCTATCAGTACATCATTGAAAGCCTGGGCTTGGATGAAGCCGAAGTCTTCAATATGTATCGCGAAGTCCCGAGCATCCACGACAAGGCCGCGTGGTCCCTGCCCTACACGCAGTCATTGGCAGACGAGAACTTCCACACCGGCACCCCGGAAAATGATCAGCGCCTGCTGCGCGACATGATCGCCTTCTACGTGGTGTTCGAAGGCATTTTCTTCTACGTCGGCTTTGTGCAGCTGCTCAGCTTCGGTCGTCGCAACAAGATGAGCGGCGCCTCCGAGCAGATCAAATACATCATGCGCGACGAAGCCATGCACATGAACTTCGGCATCGACGTGATCAACCAGATCAAGATCGAAAATCCGCATCTGTGGACCGAGGAATTCCAGGAAGAAGCGCGCACCATGATCATCGAAGCCACCGAGCTCGAGATCAAATACGCCCACGACACCATGCCCCGCGGCGTGCTCGGCCTGAACGCCAATATGTTCAACGAGTACATGCAGTACATCGCCAACCGCCGCTGCAACCAGATCGGTTTGAAAGAAATCTATCCCGGCGTGCAGAACCCCTTCCCGTGGATGAGTGAAATGGTGGATCTCAAGCAGGAAGGCAATTTCTTTGAGAAGCGAGTGACGGAGTATCAGACTGGTGGGGCGCTGAGCTGGGATT
>JBFJJV010000035.1:0-22769 GCA_041635265.1 Panacagrimonas sp. | reverse complement strand
TTCCGGCTTTTACGCGCAAGCCAGAATGTTGCGGCTCGCCGATGGCCCCGACGAGGTCCATCGCGGCGTCATCGCCCGTATTGAAGTGGCGCGCGCAGAGAGCCTTTAACTCGCCACAGCCGTGGCGGCAACGCCGATCAGCTTCGGCCATTCAGCTTCGCTGGAGATATTGCATCAGTTCTGGCGTCATAAAGACGATTCGCGGTAGGACCAAACTGAGACCGGCGCCTCAATCTCCCTCATACAACGAACTAATCACTTGCAACCGCCAGGCCAGCTGCGTCTTAGCGGGCACTCCTCAAATCATTGGCCACAGCGTCGCACCTGCTCTCTTGGCCACCGGCTCGCCGAACTGCATCATCCGGTTTCTGCCAGCCCGCTTGGCCTCGTACAGGGCCCGATCAGCCTGATCGTAAAGATCGGCGACCGCAGCAACGGCGGCTTCCTCGGTGTGCGGGGCGCTGACTTGGATGAACCCGGCCGAGCAGGTCACGACCGATGTTTCTGGCGCGGCAAGATGTTCGATTCCCAGGTCGGCAATTCCGGCACGCAGCTGCTCTGCGAGCGCGGGCGCAATATCACTTCTTGCGTCATACCAGACGGCGGCGAATTCCTCACCACCCACGCGGGCGCAAAAATCGTTGGGCCGGCGCAGACATTGACGCATCCATTCGCCTACATCGCGCAGACATTGATCTCCGGCAGGATGGCCGTAGCGATCGTTGTAGAGTTTGAAGTGATCGACGTCCATCACCATCAGGGCAATATTCTTGCCCTCGCGCGCTGCTTGCCGCATCAGCTGAACCAGCGTGCGGTCAAAATGGCGGCGATTGGGCAAACCGGTCAGCGCATCATGCGCTGCCTGACTTTCCAGAATCAGCCGTTGCCGCCACGTATCGTAAGCCGTATTTTCGAAGGTCTGCGCTGCCAGCACACTGAGCGCGAACATCATCCACAGCGAAATCGTGTTGTAAATGGCGGCCGAGGAGAAATCGAAACCATAGAGTTGTGCAGCCGTGGTCCCCAACATGGCAAACGTTGCCCAGGGCATGAGGTAACTCAGTCGTAGTCTCGCCAGCAAACAGACGCCACATATGGCAATGGTGGCGAAATCATGGGGCACGTGAAATCCGTGCATCTTGCCGACGATGTGTTGCGACGACAGCCCCAGGGCCAACATCAGCATCGCAAATACTGTCATCGACGCAGACCAGCGCCTGAACTGGCTGTTCCAAGTACACCAGAGCGCCAACACCAGAGGCGGCACTTGCACCCCAAACTGCATCCAGCGGGAGAAGTCGACAAAGCTTTCTGGCACGCCCAGCAGTAGGCGATCGTAGAACGGCGTTACGCCGACCATGAGAAGGGCGACACAGATCAGTGTCAGACGCGGGACAAGTCCGGAGTCCTCGAAATAGTCCCTGAACGAGCCGTCAGCTTCCAGAGTCGCATGTGACTGATTAACCTCACGATCGGAAGCAGGCTTATCGCGCGCTTTCTGGCGCGCCGATTGGGAATACGATTGCGGCATGCAATGAATGCAATGGATGAAGTCGGCCCCCGCCTGACGGTAGAGTGTAACGGATGAGTGGCTGGAGCCTGTAGAAAATGAGAGTCGGAATTGACCTGGGCGGGACCAAGATAGAGGGCGTCCTGATGGCCGCTGATTCAAGCATCCTCTGTCGAATTCGCGTCCCGAGCCCAAAAAATGACTACTCTTCGACTATAAATTCCATTAAATCAATTACCTCCGATCTCGAGTTAAGAATTGGCTCGAATCAACTCCGGATTGGAATTGCTCATCCCGGCTCGATTTCTCGGACTACGGGCCGAATACAAAATGCCAACTCCATCACACTAAACGGTCAGGATTTGCTAGCCGATCTCCAAAAAGCTCTGGGCTCGCGCGTTCGCCTGGCCAATGACGCGGACTGTCTGGGCGTGAGCGAGCAGGCGGACGGCGCCGCTGCTGGAAGAAAAAATGTTTTCGCGATCATCCTGGGAACAGGGGTCGGGGGCGGCTGTATCATCAATGGAAAACTCCTGTCCGGCCCCAATGCCATTGTCGGCGAATGGGGGCACAATCCCCTGCCGTGGCAGCGTCAGGACTGGAACGAATTCCCGGGACCGCTGCACTGGGACGGCCGACACGGCCCCATCGAGGCCTGGCTTTCCGGGCCCGGCATGGCGCGCGACCATCTCGATCGGACTGGCCAAGCGTATACGGCGAAGGACATCGCGTTTCGGGCCGCGCAAGGCATCTCCGAATGTGAAGAAACGCTGCAGCGCTACGAAAATCGACTGGCGAGATCCCTGGCCAGCGTCATCAACGTGCTAGACCCGGAAGTCATCGTTGTCGGCGGCGGCCTGTCGAATATGGCGCGCATTTATGACAATGTCCCCAAACTCTGGAGTCAATGGATTTTTTCCGATTCTGTCCAGACTCAACTACTGCCGGCCAAACACGGGGATTCCAGCGGGGTACGGGGCGCTGCGTGGCTGTGGCCGGCCACGAGCGGCGAATAGTCTGGCGGGCTAATTTCTGGCGGGCTAATTCAAGACCCGATAACCACGCCCACGAAGACAATTACGCAGAACCTGTTCCTTCTCATTTTCGCCCTTGACTGCACCTCTTGCGCCGCCGACCACGCCACCGGCCCCGGCACCGCGGGCCACGTCCCGGCTATTTCCAAAAATGGCGGCGAGCGCCGCGCCGATCGCTGCACCAAAACCACCGCTCTTCACGACTTCGGTGCCCGTATTGACCTGCGAGGCGTAGGCTTCGCATTCAGCTCTGTCCTGCTCGTAGCGCGACATATTGACACCCTTGGTATCCACGATCACACGCTTGCTGGCGCAGGCACCGAGCAGTAGTGCGATCAGCACCGATGCCAGCAGGATTTTTGTTTGAGCAACCATTCGGAATCTCCCTGCCCGGGCGCGGGCAGCACTGGTGAATATTAAAGAATGCTGTCCAATCGAGACGAGTCCGTTCACCAAATCCATCAAATCGCCGGATAAACGGCCAATACCGGAGGAAGCGGGTCAATGAAGCTCAGGTCTTCGGCAGCGTGACGCCCCGCTGCCCCTGATATTTACCTCCGCGATCCTTATAGCTGGTCTCACACTCTTCGTCCGACTCCAGAAAAAGCATCTGCGCCACACCCTCGTTGGCGTAGATCTTGGCGGGCAGTGGCGTGGTATTGGAAAATTCCAGCGTGACATGGCCCTCCCATTCGGGTTCGAGCGGAGTCACGTTGACAATAATGCCGCAGCGGGCATAGGTACTCTTGCCGAGGCAGATCGTCAGCACTTTACGTGGAATGCGAAACAGTTCGACCGTGCGTGCCAGAGCAAATGAATTGGGCGGGATGATGCAGACGTCCGCTTTTACATCCACAAAGCTGCCCGGATCAAACGCCTTGGGGTCGACAATGGTGGAATTGATATTGGTAAATATCTTGAACTCATCAGCGCAACGCACGTCGTATCCATAACTGGAGACCCCGTAACTAACGATCTTGCTGCCGTTCACCGAGCGCACCTGCCCGGATTCAAACGGTTCGATCATGCCCTGCTCCGCTGCCATGCGGCGAATCCACCTATCAGATTTGATACTCATAATTTTCTTTTCAATGTAAAACTTCTGCCTGTTCAACCCACATCAGCTCACAAGCGCCTGCGCCGGTGTCGCTGCGTGTGAGCGATGTTTTCCAATTCCAACCGTCCTTGCTGCGTCGTGCATCCACCAGCAGCCCCCGCAGACGAATCAACTGGCCGGGGCGCATGCTATCAAGCCTGCGGCCGACGCTGTGATCGGCGGGAATCAGATGCATATTCGCGGACTGGGACATGATCTGTTCTACCGACACCGGCGGGTTTTCCCAGCGCACATGATAGAAGCGATTGGACTGGGTGACGCTCAGTTCATTGAGCAGCGCGTTGTCGCTCATCGCGCCCCAGCCGACCGCAAAATCCAGCGGGACCAGCCGCGCACCGTTACCGATCCAATAGCGCTCACGACCGAGAATTCTCGCCTCCAGCGCATAGCCGGCGCGGGGATGGAGTTCAAATCCCAGATGCTCGATGACCTCCGTCGGAAATCGTTCGTCTTGCTGCTGCGGTTCAGCCTCGATCAGCACCCCATCAGGCTGGGTCAGTGCCCGGTGCCGCCACGCCTCCCAGGCTCCCACACTGCTGATCGCGAGCAGAAATACCAGCGTAGATCGCTGCACCTCAGTCGTCCACGATCTCAATCTCGGGGAAGGCATCCACCGGCGTCCCGTGGGCCAGGCGGGCAGCGGCAACACGGGCGATGTTCCGATAGATCAGCGCCGTTTCGGATTCCGGCTCTGCCGCGACCGTGGGCATACCGCCGTCGGCATGCTCGCGGATTCGAGCATCCAGTGGCACACGGCCGATCAACTCGACGTCATATTCGTCGCTCATCTTCTGACCGCCGCCGGCACCAAAAATCTCACTTTGATGACCACAGTTCGGGCAGCAGAAGAAACTCATATTCTCGACCAGGCCCAGAATCGGCACGTCGACACGGCGAAACATCTGCAGGCCCTTGCGCGCATCGATCAGGGCGATGTCCTGTGGCGTGGTTACCACAACAGCGCCGGACACCGGAATCCGCTGCGACAAGGTGAGCTGAATATCGCCGGTCCCGGGCGGCAGATCGATGATCAGGTAATCCATCGGCTCCCAACGCGTTTCACCGAACAACTGCATGAGCGCCTGTGTCGCCATCGGACCGCGCCAGATCATGGGCTGCGCTTCGTCAATCAGAAAGCCGATACTCATAGCCTGCAAGCCGTGGGCACGGATGGGGATCATGACTTTGCCATCTGGCGAAGTGGGCTTTTCGCTGGTGCCGAGCATGCGCGGTTGGCTGGGACCGTAGATGTCAGCGTCGAGTATGCCCACGCTCGCACCCTCGGCCTGCAGTGCCAGAGCGAAATTGACGGCGACCGTCGATTTGCCAACGCCCCCCTTTCCGGAGGCCACCGCGATGATGTTCTTGATCGTCGGCACAGCCTGAACCTTGCCTTGCACCGCCTGAGCCCTGATCTCCCAGTTGATACTGATCGTGGCTTCCACATTCAGGGCATCGCGTAGCGTCTGCGACACCGCCTGCGTCAGGGTTTCACGATAACCCGCTGCCGGGAACCCCAACTCAATCTCCACGAGCGCTGTGTTGCCCTGCATCTCCGCCCTGCGCACCACGCCGGCATCCACCAGATTGTTGCCCACCAGGGGATCAACGTGCGCTCGCAGTGCGGAAAGAAGGGAGTCTGAATTGAGATTGGACATGCTGTGGATGGCGATCGAGCTGGGAGAACCGTGAAGTCTAAGCCCTGCGGCAGATCGACCCAAGCGGCAGACAAGCAAGCGCGAATTGCAGCAACATGGGCACATGAAACATTTGCTGATTGTCTACAGCACACAAACCGGCCGCACTCAGCGCCTGGCTGAAGCCGCCCAGAGGGGAGCGGCCGAACTCGCGGACGAGGTCGAGGTGCGCTGTAAGCGGGCTTTTGATGCCGTCGAAGAGGATCTGCTGTGGGCAGACGGCCTGCTGATCGGATCTCCGGAAAACTTTGGATACCTTTCCGGCGCGGTCAAAGATTTTCTGGATCGGACTTATTACCCCCTTGAGGGGAAAACCATCGGCCTGCCCTACGCCATGTTTGTCTCCTGCGGCAACGACGGCAGCGGAGCAGTACGTGCACTTGAGCGTATCGCCAGCGGCTATCAGTGGACACGTGTTGCAGAACCGTTGATTTACGTGGGCGAGCCTGACGAGGAAGCGATCGCAGCCACCGCCGAGCTCGGGCAGACCTTGGCGGCCGGTATCGCTTACGGCATTTTTTGAAACCTTTGCGGACGCGAATAACTGAGACTCATCACCAATTGAGCACCACAGCTGGATCCACGCAGGGACGATGATGCGCTGCGCGCAGCTATGGCGGGGTCGTCGCCACATTAATGCAATGATCTGCCGACTAAGCGACAATTCCACCATCATCCGTCAAGCGTCCGATGCAAATGTCACGTCCCTACAAGGTTAAGAAATCCCCGATTCACGGCAACGGTGTGTTTGCTGCGACCAAGTTGAAAGCAGGCACGCGCCTGATTGAATACCGCGGCAAACGTCGTACGCATGAGGAAGCAGATCAACTCGCCGAGGGCGACCCGGACAGCGGCCACACCTTTCTATTCACTCTCAATGATGAATACATCATCGACGCCAACAAGAAAGGCAATGCTGCACGCTGGATCAATCACAGTTGTGATCCAAATTGCGAAGCAGTCATCGTCGAGAACAAGAAGGGGAAAACCTGGAAGGATCGGATTTACATTGAAACGATCAAGGACATCCCGAAAGGCACAGAGCTGAGCTACGACTACGGCATTACTCTGGAAGAGCGCCATACGGCGAAGATGAAGAAAATCTGGGCGTGCAAATGCGGCGCTCCCGACTGCACCGGCACCATGCTCAAGCCAAAACGCTGATCATCCAGATCGAAACCCTGCGTGATCGTGCACAGTCCCCGGCGCACCCGCCAGTAAACGCGAACGCAGCGGCTCGTCTACGGCCCGCTTTTGCTGCGCGTCGCTGTCGATCAATACGTAGACGGTCTCGGATTCGCAGATCAGATCCGTCTCGCCGGCCAGGCGAAACTCAACATTGAAGGTAAACGAGCTAGTCCCAACCTGAATGCACGCGACCTGCGCCTCCAGAATATCGTCATAGCGCGCCGGTGCGCGCCACTGCGTTGTCTGCTTGACCAGCTGAAAATCCAGCTCGGCAGAAATCATTTCTTCCTGATAGCCGAGTGCTCGGAAGAATTCGCCGACCGCGATATCGATGTAATCGCCATAACGCGCATTGAAGACCACTTTCTGCGCATCGCACTCGCCATAGCGGACCCGGAAATAGAAACGAAACTGCTGGTTCATCAGACGTAATCGCAAGGATCGGAGCTCTATTGTGCCGCCTTGCCCTCATGCCATGGGAACGCAGGCTCAAACAGCGTAGGATCGGGAACAACGATCCGGTCGCCAGATCAGCAGAGTCGGGAGGAGCCATAACTTGAGCGATGTCTCTAAGCATTACGGTGCCTGCAATCTGTGCGAGGCGATATGCGGGCTTGAATACAGAATTCGAGACGGACAGATTCTGTCCATTCGAGGTGATGCAGAAGACCCCTTTTCAGAAGGTCATATCTGCCCCAAAGCGGTGGCGCTCAAGGATATTCATAGCGATCCTGACAGGCTGCGTACACCCATCAAGCGCACAGGGACGCACTGGCAGGAAATCTCCTGGCAGGAGGCCTTCGACCAGACCGCCACGCGTTTGCAGCAGATTCGCATTGATGGGGGTGCCAACAGTATCGCCGTTTATCAGGGCAATCCTTCTGTCCACAACTACGGCAACCTGACGCACGCTCAGAATTTCCTGGGCTTGCTGAAGACGCGGAATCGTTTCTCCGCCACTTCTGTAGATCAGCTACCGCATCAGCTGGTCGCACACTGGATGTTTGGCCATCAGCTGTTGCTGCCAATTCCCGATATTGACCGCACGCAGCATTTTCTGGTGCTTGGTGCGAACCCGATGGCTTCCAACGGCAGCCTGATGACCGTGCCGAATTTCCGCGGGCGGCTCAAGGCGCTCAAGCAGCGCGGCGGTCGCATGATCGTGATCGATCCGCGCAGAACAGAAACAGCCGCGCAGGCCGAAGAGCATCATTTCATACGACCCGGCAGCGATATTGCCCTGCTGCTGGCCATGATTCATGTGCTGTTTGAAGAACGCAGAGTCAGGCTTCAACACCTTCAGTCCTTCGTTGATGGTGTTGAAGCGGTTCGTGCAGCCGTGACGCCCTTTTCGCCGGAAGCCGCGCAGGCTGCATGCGGTATTGAAGCCGCGACCATTCGTAGACTGGCGCTGGATTTTTCAGACGCCAGCAATGCCGTGGCCTACGGCCGCATCGGTCTTTCAACTCAGGCCTATGGCAGCCTGTGCCAGTGGGCAATCAATCTGCTGAATATTCTGACTGGCAACCTGGATCGCCCCGGCGGCGCCATGTTCACCTCCCCCGCGATTGATCTGCTCAAGGGTCAGACCAATCCGGGTCACTACAATCTATGGCAAAGCCGGGTGCGCGGCCTGCCCGAGTTTGCCGGCGAGCTGCCGGTCGCGGCCCTGGCTGAGGAAATCCTGACGCCGGGTGAAGGACAGATTCGCGCTCTGCTCACCGTCGCTGGCAATCCGGTCTTATCAACGCCCAACGGCCGTCAGCTGGAAACTGCACTCGCTTCACTGGATTTCATGGTCTCGATTGACTTCTATCTCAACGAGACGACGCGACACGCCGACATCATCCTACCGCCCACCAGTGCACTGGAGCACGATCACTACGATCTGATTTTTCATCATCTGGCCGTTCGCAACACCACCCGATGGTCGCCGCCCGTGTTTGCCAAGCCGGCAGCAGCAAGGCATGACTGGGAAATCTTTAACGGCCTTGCCAAAGCCTTCCGGGCCAGAAATGAAGCGCCTGTGTCGCTTGCAGGGCAACTCCGCAATTTGCCGAAGCTGGCCAGACAAAAATTGCGCCCGGACCAACTCATTGACCTCGGGCTGCGCATGGGATCGCGTGCCAACAATCAGGCGGGCCGAGCGAAGCTTTCCCTCGCAAAATTAAAGCAAAATCCGCACGGAATTGATCTCGGCCCGCTCGAACCTCGCCTGCCGGAACGCCTGTTCACCCTTGACAAGAAAATTCACTGCGCCGTGCCGGAATTACTGGCCGACACCCGACGGGCGCGGAAATTGCTCTCTGCCGCCAAGCCAAATGACGAGATGCTGCGGCTCATCGGACGTCGACATATACGCAGCAACAATAGCTGGATGCACAATTTTGAGCGCCTGGTCAAAGGCAAGGAACGCTGCCAATTACTGATTCATCCTGACGATGCCCGGAAGCGTGGCCTGGGCGATGGGGTGCGTGCCACGCTGCGCTCGCGCGTTGGCATGGTGGAAATTACCGTCATGCATTCGACCGACATGATGCCGGGCGCTGTCTGCCTGCCGCACGGCTGGGGCCACACGCGCATGGGCACCACACAAGGCATCGCGCGCCGCCACGCGGGCGTCAGCCTGAATGATGTCACTGACGAAACGATTTTGGATCCGGTCTCTGGAAACGCGTCGTTCGTCGGCGTTGAGGTCAGCGTCTCGGCGCTGGGGAGACCTGCCAGCGGCGTTCAGTAACGAAAGGAGATGCCGCCTTCTACTGCCACATCGCTGCCTGAATCGGGATAGACCTGATCCTCCTGCCCACGGACGGACAACTCGAATGTCCAGCGCGGATACGGGAGCTTCAGACCAATTTCGATCTGATCGTAGCGAATGGGCTGGGCAGAAACAGCGTTGCGAATAAAACCCTTCGTCGCCTGCATAGCGGCCAGCTGCGGCGTTGAAATTCGCACATTGTGGTAAACCAGCGTGTACTGCCAACCTCGGGCATCGACGATATTCCCGCCTAATGAGAATAGCTTGGAATCACTATCCAGCGAGAAGCCCAGCGTGCGATCGCGATAACGAAATCCGTCCGTATAGCCGAAATTATTGTACGCAATACCGTATTCGCGTTTATTGAAGCTAAACCAGTTTCGTGTTGAAACGGTATCCGAGAATTCGCTGCTCATCCGCCAGTGCGCGCCGTGCCCACCCCAGGGACCCGCCACTGACACACCGCCCAAATAGCTGGTCGTAGCGTGTGCAAACGGCCCGGTGTCTTCATTCATGAATTGTGCGTACGGACCCACGCTTATGGCGCCAAGTTTGCCAAGGTACTTGAACTCAATGGTGGACTGTTCATTGGGATCATTGGGGTTCTCATCGTCATTGCTAAAGGCAAACGCCACATTGACCGGGCGACAGGAGTGATTGGCCCCACAGAATTGGGTAACGCGGCTGATGGAGATCTCGAGGCCATCAAATGGTGCCATCGCGAGGCGCAGGGACCCGAGCAAAGTATTCTTGTCCGTGCGCGGCCCATCAAGCAGACCGATGAAAAAATTGACCTGCACCGGGCCCATCCAGCTGAGCCAGCGGCTGTCGAACTCATGGGGATCATTGCGCATGACGCCAAGTTTGGGGAATGGCCGCGCATTATTGGAAAGCACCAGGCTGGAGTCCCATCCAGCGCCGTACCACTGCTCTGCCCATCCCCCATAGAAGTGCAAATTTCCCCACAGCGCGTTGAAGTAGCTACCGTCCAGAGATTCACGGATGTCGTCACCGTCACGGTCGGACAAAATACCCGCGCGCAAGGACAGAGCGAGGTAATTTGCCTCCCAATCGACGCCGCCACGCAGGTCAATTTCACTTCGAGCAGTGCTGCCAAAGCCTCTGACAACGTTCTCACTCGTTGCAAACCGAGCCTCTGCCGCCGGCCGCCAGGTTCGCAGCGGCGCACCATCGACATGGGCAATCACGCGCGCCACCGCGTGTTGCACGTGCGGCGGCAGCTGGGCCAGCGAATCAAGATTCAGCAGAGGCTCGAACTGACCTGCAGGAATCGGCCAAGTCGTGGTCAGGCCGTCAATCAGACCGTGCGCGGCCAGTAGCTCTATATCACTGCGCAAACCGCGCTCACCGACTTCGACCCAAGGCGCTGCCGAGACTACGTACGACAAGGCCGAACATAAAATCGAAAGGATGGCGACAGCAGCCCTGACGGCGCGGACAAATGGAATCTTCAATGAATCAGGTACTCATTTTTTTAGGGGCTTAACATCGAGGCAAGAACCTTTATATTCTTTCCTTCACGCAGCGCTTGAACTGAGCAAGACCACAGCGTGTGCCTCGATGCCTTCCTTGCGACCCGTTGCATTCATGCCTTCTGCCGTGGTTGCCTTGACGTTAATCGCGCCGATATCGACTTCCAGCAGCTCTGACAATCCCGTACGCATTTGCTCAATAAACCTGGAAACCCTGGGGACCTCTGCAATCAGGCTCAAATCGGCGTTGACCAGCCCATAGCCTGCCGCCTTAACCGCCCGCAAGACCTCAGCCAGCAATTCACGGCTGTCCGCGCCTGCAAACTTCGCGTCCGTGTCGGGAAACCATTTGCCGATATCGCCCAGAGCACAGGCGCCCAGTAGCGCGTCACACAGCGCATGAATCAGGACATCCCCATCCGAATGCGCAACGATACGATAGTCGCAGACAATGTGAACGCCGCCGAGACGCATCCCCTGCCCCGCCTCCAGGCGATGGGAGTCATAACCGTGTCCGATTCGAAAGCTCATGTCCCTTTGACCGCTTGTCTGTGCTTTAGCCATAGTGCTGCGACAGCGAGGTCATCTGCGTACGTCACTTTCAGATTGCGCCCACTCCCCTGGACCAGGCGTGGCCGATAACCGGACTGCTCCATGGCGCTGGCATCGTCAGTCACCATCTGCTCTCCACAGTCTTCGAGGGCGGTGCGCAGCAAATCAAGACGAAACATTTGCGGCGTCTGCGCGCGCCAAACCTGGCGGCGATCAATGCTTGAAATCGCCTGCCCTGCCTCGGCACGCTTCAGAGTATCGCTGACCGGCTCTGCCAACAATCCACCATGGTCGTCACTGCCCTCCCGCTTCAGCCGCTCAATATCTTCGATCGCAACACAGGGCCTAGCAGCATCGTGCACCATCACAAAGACCTGCTCCGCTTTCGACTCCAGTGAGCTCAGCGCCCGCAGACCTGCCAGCACCGACTCATGCCGCTGGCCGGCACCGGTCGTCGTCGCGATCTTTGCATTGGAACTGACAGGCAAGCTGGCAAACGTGCTGTCCTCTGCATTCAGAACGACCATCACACCTCTGATCCATGGCAACGCGAGGAAGGGCGCAAGACTCCATTCAAGCAGGCTGCGACCGAGGATCTGCTGATACTGCTTGGGCGTCTCCCCGCCGAAGCGGCGACCCAAGCCTGCCGCCGGGATAAGCGCCCAATAGCTTGGCGTTGCTTGAGAGCTCACACTCATCGCATCCACGCCAGCCGCAGGTCCGCGATCACTGTACGACGAGAAAAAATGTTTCCTTGGGCTTGATCATCCCCAGCGCAATCCGGGCCCGCGCCTCGATCGCCGATCGCCCCGACTTCAGATCCAAAACTTCTGCTTCCAGTTCCGCGTTACGGATCACGAGCTGCCGATTCTGTGCCACGGCACTCTCAACCTGCTGACTCAGCTGATCGCGGCTGCTGATGCCGTCTTCGGACATCCAGAGTCGCCATTGCAGGCCCACAAACATCAAGGCAAGGACTGCGGTAATGGCGTGCTTGAGCATACGGCCGTCCGGGAGACGCGATCGGACTTATATTGTGACAGGAAACGCGCCGCCCCCGAGATATTTGGCCTTTTTGCCCAGTTCGCGTTCAATTCTCAGCAACTGATTGTACTTGGCCATGCGATCGGAGCGGCACAAGGAGCCGGTTTTGATCTGCGTAGCAGAGGTGCCCACTGCGATATCGGCAATGGTGGCATCTTCGGTCTCGCCCGAACGGTGACTGACCACGCTGGAATAGCCGGCCTCCGTCGCCATCTGGATGGCCTCCAGAGTCTCGGTCAGTGTCCCGATCTGGTTGGGTTTGATCAAAATCGAATTGGCAATGCCTTCCCTGATGCCTCGCGCCAAAATTTCTGTATTGGTCACGAACAGATCGTCGCCGACCAGCTGAATCCTGTGGGCCAGCTTCTTGCTCAGGGCCGCCCAACCTTTCCAGTCACTCTCGTCACAGCCGTCCTCGATCGAGATCACCGGATACTTGTCACAGATACCGGCCAGATAATCAGCAAACTGTTCCGAAGAGAAGCTCTTGCCTTCCCCCGTCAGATGATATTTGCCCTTTGAAAAGAATTCGGATGAAGCGACGTCCAGGCCCAGATAGATGTCTTTTCCTGGCTTGTAGCCGGCTTTTTCGATCGCTTCCAGCAGACAATCCAAGGCTGCAACATTGGACTCCAGATCCGGCGCAAAGCCGCCTTCATCACCCACTGCCGTGTTCAAACCGCGCTTTTTCAGCACGGCTTTCAAGGAATGGAAGGTTTCCGTACCCCAGCGCAGCGCCTCCGAGAAGGATTTGGCACCGACAGGCAGAATCATGAATTCCTGAATGTCGACGTTATTGTCGGCGTGGGCGCCGCCATTGATGACGTTCATCATCGGCACTGGCAGCACATTGGCGCTGATTCCGCCCAGATGCCGGTAGAGCGAGACACCATTTTCCTGGGCAGCCGCCTTGGCCGCCGCCATGCTCACCGCGAGAATTGCGTTGGCACCGAGTCTGGATTTGTTCTTGGTGCCGTCCAGCGCAATCATGACCCGGTCAAGCTCGGCTTGGTCCTGCGCATTGAGCCCCTCTACAGCCTTGGCAATACTGGTCTCCACATTGCGCACAGCCTTGCTGACACCCTTGCCCAAATACTTGGCCTTGCCGCTCTTGGGTTTGCCGTCGCGTAGTTCGACCGCTTCGCGCGAGCCGGTGCTGGCGCCGCTCGGGGAGGCCGCACGACCGACGGCACCGGTCTCCAGATGGACTTCAGCTTCCACGGTTGGATTGCCGCGTGAATCGACAATTTGCAGGGCTGTGACACGGGTAATGATGGACATAAGTTCTCGCTCAGCTATAAGGACGAATCATAGACGGCGCATATTGTACTGCCGCGCATAATGGGGTGCAGATACAGGCTCTTAGGAATACCTCGCATGAATGAGGCTGCGAGCGCCGCTCTCCGCCGCCGACAATGGCAGGGCACACCTGAACCCGCCAGCGGGGCTGGGCTCCATATGCCCCCCTGCATTCGACGAATCGCCACAAGGCAAGGTCTTCGGCGCACGGCAATACGTGCTGTTTAGGCGGAATGCGAAAAGATTACTGCGCCAGTCCCGTCTCAAGCAAGGGTGATTTCTTGACCACCTGATCCATCGCCACCAGCGTTTCCAATAATTCCGCCATCATTTTCAGCGGCAGGGAATTCGGCCCATCGCACAGCGCTTCGTCCGGGCGCGGATGGGTTTCCATAAACAAACCTGAGACCCCCGCACCGACCGCAGAACGCGCTAATACCGGAATCATCTCGCGCATTCCGCCAGAGGCCGTTCCCTGGCCGCCAGGAAGCTGCACAGTATGGGTGGCGTCAAATACCACCGGCGCGTACTTGCGCATGATTGCCAGCCCGCGCATGTCCGCGACCAGATTGTTGTAGCCAAAGGTAAAGCCTCGCTCGCACAACATGAACTGGTGCTCGGCCACGGCGGTCATCTTGTCAATGACATTGCCCATCTCCCAAGGGCTCATGAACTGCCCTTTCTTAACGTTGATGGGCCGACCTGTCCTGGCCACGTTCTGCATGAAATTGGTCTGTCGGCAGAGGAAGGCCGGCGTCTGGATCACGTCGATCACCGAAGCCACCTCGCCCAGCGGTGTGTCTTCATGCACATCGGTCAGCACCGGCACACCAATCTGCTTCTTGACGTTCTCCATGATCTTGAGACCGCCTTCTATACCCGGGCCGCGATAGCTTTTGTGCGAGGTGCGATTGGCCTTGTCAAAGCTGCCCTTGAAAATGTACAGAATCCCCAGTTTGTCCGCGATCGCCTTGATATGGCCGGCCACTTCGATCGCCAGTTCCTGTGATTCCAGCGTATCCGGACCGGCAATCAGAAAGATGGGGTGTTCATGACCAATGTCACGTCCAAGCAGTTTCATATTCGATATTCCTAGTAAGTCAGGCCTTAGCCGCTGCGGGCGCTTTGTCCGCACTTAGCGATTTGCTCGATGCGGGCTCGCTGTTGACCAGATGGTGTTCACGCGCTGCCCTGACAAAGCCTTCGAACAGCGGATGTCCGTCGCGCGGCGTGGAAGTGAACTCAGGGTGAAACTGCACGCCGACAAACCAGGGGTGATCGGGTATTTCCACGATCTCCACCAGGTCTTCATTCTCGGAAACACCAGCCAGCAGCAGTCCGCTTTCAGTCAGCTGCGCGCGATAATTGTTGTTGAACTCATAACGGTGGCGGTGGCGTTCGCTGATGGTCTCGGCGTTATACATGGCCCGCGAGCGTGAGCCCGACTGCAGGCGACAGCGCTGCACACCCAGACGCATGGTACCGCCCAGATCTGAATCGGCTGCGCGCCTTTCCAGCTTACCCGAAGCGTCCAGCCACTCGGTGACCAGCGCGATGACCGGGTGTGGCGAATGCGGATTGAATTCCGAGGAGTGTGCGTTGCTGAGCATGCAGACGTTGCGCGCGTAGTCGATCACCGCGACCTGCATGCCAAGACAGATGCCGAGATACGGGATCTTGTGCTCACGCGCGTATTGGGCGGCCAGAATCTTGCCCTCGATGCCACGCTCACCGAATCCGCCGGGAACCAGAATGGCATCAACGCCCTGGAGGACGCGCAGGCCCTGGGACTCCAGAGTTTCGGACTCGATATAGCGGATTTTCACCCGAGTATGTGTATGCAGACCGGCGTGATACAGGGCCTCGTTGATACTCTTGTAGGCGTCCGCCAGATCGACATATTTGCCGACCATGGCCACTTGCACTTCGGCGTCCAACTGCTCTCGCGCCTCTACGACGCGCTCCCAGCTGGAAAGATCGGCGCGGCGCGTATCCAGACCAAAATGCTGGACAACCTGTTCATCCAACCCTTGCTGATGAAGCCAACCCGGAATCTTGTAGATATCATCCAGATCGATGGCCGAGATGACCGCGTTGTAGGGCACATTGGTGAATAAGGCGATTTTCCGTTTTTCAGTCTCGGGCAGCGGTTTCTCGCTGCGGCACAGGAGCACGTCAGGCTGGATGCCGATGCCGCGCAGCTCCTTGACAGAGTGCTGCGTCGGCTTGGTTTTAAGCTCTCCGCCGGCCTTGATGTAAGGCACCAGCGTCAGGTGCATATACAGGGCGCGGCTGCGTCCGAGTTCAGCACCCATTTGGCGAATAGCCTCGAGAAACGGCAGTGACTCTATATCACCGACCGTGCCGCCAATCTCGACCAGACAGATGTCGGCGCCTTCCGCGCCGGCCTTGATGCCGGCGTGAATCTCATCGGTAATATGCGGAATGACCTGCACCGTGCGGCCCAGGTAGTCACCGCGGCGCTCTTTTTCCAGAACATTGCGATAAATCTGCCCGGTCGTGAGATTCGAGTAGCGATTGGTTTTGCCGCGCAGAAAGCGCTCGTAATGACCTAGGTCCAGATCGGTCTCGGCGCCGTCTTCGGTGACAAACACCTCGCCGTGCTGAAACGGGCTCATCGTGCCGGCGTCGACGTTGATGTAGGGATCCAGCTTGATCATGCGCACTTTCAGTCCGCGAGATTCAAGAATGGCAGCCAGGCTTGCCGCAGCAATGCCTTTACCCAGAGAGGAGACGACGCCCCCGGTTACAAATACAAATCGTGTGGAGCCGGTGTCGGCCATGAGTAGAAATAGGGGCAATTGGTATAGGAGAATTCTAACCCGGATCGACTCCTTGGATCGTCCCGGACCGAAGCCTTTCAGCGTTTTACTACCCGGACATGCACGTCATCGGACTGACAGGGCACCTGCCGGACGGATCAGACTTTCTCAACAATCCATTCACCGCTTGCCGCTATCTTTCCCTGAGTGCGGCCGCGCTGCCACGCAGGAGAGGCTTGATCAAATACTGCGCCACCGACCGATTTCCAGTGATGATCTCGACCAGGCCGCTCATGCCGGGAATGATCTCGATATCGTCGGCACTGGCCAGGGATCTGCCGGTGATCTTCACCATGACCCGGTAGTAAGGCTCTTCATTCTGGTGCAGTCCGGTATCGATGACGTCCGGGCTGATCGATGTCACCTCGCCCCTGAGCGAACCGTAGATCGCAAAGTCATAGGCATCCAGCTTGACGTTGGCGCGCATTCCCGGACGCAGGAAGGCCACGTCGGCAGAACTGCTTCTGGCTTCGACCAACAATGGTTCCTCGTCCGGAACTATCTGCAGCAATTCATCACCAGAGGCGAGAACGGCGCCTTCGGTGGAGACCTTGATACTCCGGACCTTGCCTGACATCGGCGCCCTGATTTCAGTCGCTCGCAAGGAGTCTCTGCGCTGTGCCAGCACCTCGCTCACCTGACTCAGCTGGCTTCGGGCCTGTGCGAGCTGCTCCTGCGCGGAGCGCCGATACGCGTTGACCTCGTCCACAAGCTGCCCCCGGAGTTCTGATACCTGACGCCTGATTCGCAACACTTCCCCACTTCCGGCATCACCGCTTTTTTCCAGGCTCCGCAGTACGCGCAATTCTTCTTCTGCCAGACGCAGGGAATTTTTCTTCGATGCCTGCGCCTGCTCCAATTGCTGGCGGCGACTGTGGTAGAGATCTGTCTGCACCTGAACCAGCGATGGAATTCCCAGAATTTCGCCAGGAAACCGTAGCGCCTTGCCACCGAGCTCAGATTCCAGCCGAATAATGGTGGCCCGCAGTCCCATTTCTTCGGCGCGCGTTTCATTGACTCTCGATTCGAACCGCGCCTGGTCCAATTCCGCCAGCAGATCGCCACGGCGCACCGAGCTGCCCTGTTCGACGTGCAGCTTGAGCAGGACACCGCCGTCAACCGCCTGCACCACTTGAGACCCGCTGGCGGCCACCACTTTTCCCGGCGCGCGCACCTGCTCGTCGAGATGCGCCCAGTTGGCCCAAGCACAAAAGCAGACAATAAGCAGCACGAGCATCCAGACGACGAGCGAGGCCCTGCCCGCATCGATCGGCTCGCTGCGTGCGAACAGTCTTTTTTCTAGGCCAGACATCAGATTCCTGCCTTCTGTGGTTTTTCAGCCGCCCGATTCACCAGAATCTTCTCGCGTGGCTCATCCACGCGCACGGTGCCGTTCTCAATCACCAGCACGCGGCCGGCAAGATCAAGCCAGTGGCTTCGATGCGTGGTGAAAATGACCGTGTCCTCGACCGGCAATTTGGCGATCATGTCGATGATGCATTTCTCGGCATCGCTGTCGAGACTGGCACTGGGCTCGTCCATCAGCCAGATACGCGGCTTTTGCAGAATCAGACGGGTCAGTGCCACCAGCTGCCGCTGACCGCCGGAGAGACCCGCGCCACCTTCAAAAATAGGCAAATTCAATCCTTCCGGATGAGCGCCTAAAGCCAGCGTCAGACCACTCTTCTCCATCGCCGCCCTTATTTCAGCTTCCGCTGGCATACTCAGGCCCAGCGTTAGATTATCCAGCAGGGATCCGGAAAACAGCCGCACGTCCTGCGGCACATAGCCGATGGTTTCGCGTAACCAGCTAGGACGGCAGGCTTCATAGTCAAGCTGGGCAAGACTGACCTGCCCCTGACTCGGCGTCGCAACCCCGGCCAGCAATTTGAGCAGCGTTGATTTGCCACTGCCATTGCGCCCCAGCACCGCCACCCGCTCGCCCTGCACAATTTTAAGATTGGGAATCAGCAGCTGCGGGCGATCCGACCGGCCATAGCTGTAGCTCAGATCCTTCAGCGCCAGATCAAGTGGCGCAGACCGCGTATTGGACTGACGCTCGGCTCGATCATCGGTGGGGCTGGCCAGTATCTGATCCAATATTTCCAGTGAGTAACGCGCGTTATGCCAGCTCAGCAACAACTTGGGCACCCCGGCGATGGCGGCGAGTGCACGCGCGCCGAGAATGGTCGATGCGATCAAGCCGCCGAGCGACATTTCACCTGCTGCAATGATGTAGACGCCGACGATCAGAATGCCGACGAAGCCCATCTGCTGGAAAAACTGCGTCGCGAACTGCGCCACGGCGTTGATGACACGCAGTGACTCGGCCTTGTCTGTCGTTTGACGCGTCGCGCTCTGCCAACGGTCGCTGAAACGTGCTTCTGCGCCCAGCCCCTTGATCGCTTCGCTACCTGCAACTGCTTCGTACAGAAGACCCTGTCTGCGAATGGAGGCCTCGATAAACAGGCGCTGGCTTCTGGCGATGGGACGATTCGCGATCAGCCCAATCAGCAGGCAGCCCACGGCAAAGAGCGCCGGGACGAAGGCAATAGGACCTCCAATGAGATAGATCAGCCCGATAAAGATCGCAATAAAGGGCAGCTCGGCCAGGGCAAACATGGTTGACGCGGTAAAGAATGCCTTGACCGATTCATAGTCCCGAATCTGCGCCACCAGAGCACCCTGATGTGGGGGCCGCCGATCAACTTTCAGGTCCAGAATTCGATCGAAGAAAAACTGGGACAGGGCGGTATCCAAACGCCGTTCCGAAGCATCCATCAACTTCATGCGCGCAATTTTGAACGCAAACTCCAGAGCAAATGCCAGAAGCACGCCTGTGGCTAAAAACCACAATGTGGCGGTCGCAAAATTAGGCACCACGCGGTCATACACCTGCATGGCAAACAGGGAGGAAATGACAGCGACCAGACTGATGAAAAAGCTGGCAAGCCCCGCACGTGCGAAGATGCCGCGGTGCGCCCACATCGCCGTCAGGATGGCCTGCGTGGCCAGTCCGCGCGCTTTCTTGAGAATGAACTCGCCATCGTTTGAAACCGCAGATGCTGTCTGGGGCACCAGCACGCCTTTGATCCCGGTGAGATCCATGGCCGGCGAGTCCTTGACCCATTCGATCACCGGCGGCACACCATCACTGGCTACGCTTTTAAGAATACCGACACTGCCCTGCCCCAGTACCCAGGCGGGCAGCTGACTATTGGACATCAGATATAACGGACTGAACGCGGCCGAATGACCGCTGAACAAGCATTGCCAGACCGCTGCCAGGCGTAATTCTTCGCGCTCTACCGATACTTCACGCCAGGCGCGTTTAACCTCTTCGCGGCTGGCGTGCAGGTTGCGGCGCGCTGCCATATCGAGAATGGCATTTAATCCCAGTTCCATACTGAGGCTGGATTGCGCGCTCATGGTGCGATCGTCACGGTGGATCTGGGTGCCCAACTGGGTGCGACACCAATCTGATCCCGATAACCCGGGCTCAGGCGCTCCCAATACAGCGTATTCAGTGCCAGCTGCGTACTCGCCGCCCAGTAAGCACGTTTTGCCATCAGGGCCTGAATCTGCAGCTCATTGGCTTCGCGCCGCGCATTGAGCACTTCGAGCCAGGATTTTCGGCCTGCCTTGAACTGCCTCAGGTAACTGTCGACCAGAAGTGATGAGGATTCCGCCGCCGCGATCAGCGCTGAAAACTGCTTTTGTGCAGCTTCGCGCAACGACATCGCAGACCCGATACCGCCGGAAACCTGCCGCTGTACCTGCTGCAGCGCTTCGCGTAAGGCCTCTTCACGCCCGGCCTCCGCACGACCGCCCTGAAACGCGTGAAAGCCGCTGTCAGTCTGATAATCCATGACCAGCTGGGTTGCGTTGTCCGGCGTATCGTCACCACGCTGCTGCTCAAGTCTTTGCACATGCTGGACGCTCAGACGGGGCCAGATAGATGCTTTGGCCCTGCGCGTACGCGCTTCCTGTGCAGACAATTCGAACAAGGCCTGCATCCGCTCGGGGTGCTCCGCTGGATATCCGGCCATCATGCTGCGCTGGGCTTCGTCATTGCTCACGAGGGCCGAATCAGGTGGCCATGTCGCTGTGTCCAACGGACGCGAAAGCCATGCAGCCAAGCTAGCCCGCTCTGCTGCCTGCCGTCCGGTATTGGCGGCAGCGCCGGCACGGGCCTGCTGCAGGCGAAGCTGGGCAGATTCCACGTCGGCCACTGTCGATACGCCTTGGTCAGCGCGCCGCGTCACCAACTCGAGCAGCGCCTGTAACTCATCAAGATACCCGTGCCAGACGGCAGAAATTTCGTCTGCAACCACGATATTGAAATAAGCTTCGCTGGCCGCCAGCGCCACCCTGAGCCGCGCGAGTTGCACCGCTGCCTCAGCACGTTTCTGATGCGCCTTGCTTTCTGAAACTTGCGCCCTGGTCAGACCGCCATCCCAGAGTGGTTGCACCACGCTGGCAGAAACCGCGGTGCGATCGGCATCGCCCTGCGCTGCGAGCACCTGCACATAGGGCAGATAGCCGGTGCGAGCAGCCTTGAGGTCGTAGCCGCTGGCCTCCAGTTCCGCCAGCGCCTGTCGAACCTGCGGCGCTCTGTTCCAGACTTCCTTGAGAACCGCAGAGAGGCTGTCTTGTGACTGCGAATCGCCCGCCCTGCCGCTCAAAGACGGCAACATCGCTTCGTATTCCGATTGGGGGCTCCCGCTGTCCGGCAAAACCCCAGCGCTCACATCAATCTCCGCAGCTCCGATCAGGGCCGACGGATCGGCCCGAGCGATGCTAGCAAACGATAGACATGTCGAGGCGAGCGCGAGCCAGCCAAGCCTCAGAACACGCTTATTCATGGAAACCAGCCGCATGGCCAAATAATGACAGAGCCCTCTCCGAAGTTCACCGTGGCGTAACCGCGTGCCAGCCGTCGTGCGTCCTGAGAACCGCGGTGCAGACAGTTCGGGGAGTCGGCAGCCCCAGTCCGAAGTCCCAGGTTCATGGTTTTCGCTCGGCGCTCAGGACTTGAGCTTGTAGCCGGTTCGGAAAATCCACCAGATCCCGCTCAGGCAAGCCCCCAGAAAGAGCAGAATCATCCCCAGGCACAACCACATATTGACGTCGGACACGCCGTAGAAGCTCCATCGAAAGCCGCTGATGAGATAGACCACCGGATTGAACAGGGTGATTTTCTGCCAGATGGGCGGCAGCATGCTGATGGAATAAAAGCTGCCGCCGAGAAAGGCCAGCGGCGTCACAATCATCAGTGGAACGACCTGCAATTTTTCAAAATTATCAGCCCAGATTCCGATAATAAACCCGAACAAGCTGAAGGTGACTGAAGTGAGAATCATGAAGAACACCATCCACAGCGGATGCGCTATGCGGTAATCCACAAAAAAAGTTGCCGTCAGCAGAATCAACAAACCCAGGATGGTGGACTTGGTCGCGGCCGCCCCCACATAACCCAGCAGGATTTCGATATAGGAAACCGGCGCGGATAACATTTCGTAAATGGTGCCCGAAAATTTGGGCATATAGATGGCAAACGAGGCGTTCGACAGGCTCTGGTTGAGCAGGGCCAGCATGACCAGGCCGGGAATGATGAAGGCGCCATAGTCGATGCCGTCGATACTGCCGATGCGGCTGCCGATGGCCGTTCCAAACACGACGAAATAAAGTGAGGTCGATAGCACAGGCGAGGCCACACTCTGCATCAGGGTGCGCGCCGTGCGCGACATCTCGAACTTGTAGATCGCGCGAACCGCGTAGATGTTCAGACCCTTCATCGCGTTTCACTCACCAGATTCACAAAAATTTCCTCCAAAGAACTTTCACTGGAACGGAGTTCCTTGAAGTCGACGCCAGCTTCGGCCAATTGCCTGAGCACATCGGCCATGCCGGTTTGCTCGCTCTGCGCATCTAAGGTATAGATCAGCTTGCATCCATCATCCTCGAGCCTCAGCGGCTGATCTGAAAGCGCGGCAGGAATTTCCTGAATCGGCCCCTTCAGAATCAGTGTCAACTGTTTAGTGCCCAGCTTCTGCATCAGCGCCACTTTGTCTTCCACCAGAATCAGCTCGCCCTTGCTGATCACGCCGATGCGATCGGCCATCTCCTCGGCTTCTTCGATGTAGTGGGTGGTGAGAATGACGGTGACACCATCGTCGCGCAATCCACGCACCACGTTCCACATGTCGCGTCGCAGCGCGACATCCACAC
>JBFJJV010000034.1:0-23193 GCA_041635265.1 Panacagrimonas sp. | reverse complement strand
TGCAGAGTCTGGGAACACAGGAGGTCAAGGGGGTTTCCAGTCCGGTGGAAATGTTTCGGCTGATTTCGGCGCAAGCCACGGCCAATCGATTTGATATCTCTCGCCGCCGCGGTCTGAGCCGCTTTGTGGGGCGCGAAGCCGAACTGGTCGTGCTCGAAGCAGCGCTGCAACAGACACGCCAAGGTCAGGCTCAGGTCATTGGGCTAGTTGCCGAACCGGGCACGGGCAAGAGCCGGCTCTGTCATGAGTTCCTGCAGTTGTGCGAGATGCGCGGGATGACGGTCTTGCGCGGAAATGCGGTGCCGCACGGCAAAAACATTCCTAATTTGCCGATGCTGCAGGTATTTCGTAGCTACTACCAGATTGCTGATGAGGATTCGCAGGAAGAAGCCAGAGAAAAAATCCATAAGCGCATGGCGATGCTCGACGCCTCTCTTCTCCAATATGCGCCGGTGGTGAATGAGCTGCTTGGTGTCTCGGACCCGGATCATCCGGTGGTGCAGATGGATCCCGATGCCAAGCAAAGGCAGCTATTTAGCGTTCTCAGGAAGACGCTCCAATTCAATGATCCTGAGGTAGAGGGTATTGTCACCTGCATCGAGGATTTGCACTGGCTGGATCCTGCAAGTGAGCTATTTCTGGAGCAGTGGGTGGAGGCCGCAGCAGGCAGCAGGGCTTTTCTGGTGCTGAGTTACCGGCCGGAGTTTCAGGCCCACTGGATGCGCCTGAAGCACTTTAGAGCCGTCCCGCTGGCACCGCTGGAGCCCGCCGACGTCAAGGAATTGCTGCGCGACGTGCTGGGAGACCACGAAAGCACGGCGGGGTTGGCGGACAAAATCTATCGACGCAGTGGTGGCAACCCCTTCTTCTGCGAAGAGATCGTCCAGTCACTTCGCGAGTCGGGTGATCTGACCCTGTCATCAGAAATCTATCGACTCAATAAGCCGTTGGACGATTTGCGCATTCCGGCATCCGTGCAATCGTTGCTGGCGTCGCGTATCGATCGTTTGGAGTCTGAACACAAGACTGTATTGCAGATTGCCTCGATTATTGGCCGGGATTTTTCGCTGGCCTTGTTGCGTAATGTGGCTGACTTGAGCGAGGAGCGCATGGTTGCTGCGCTGGACGCCCTGATCAACAGTGAGTTTTTTGTCACCCGTCAGGAGGACAAGCAGCTTGTCTACAGTTTCAAACACGCGCTGACGCAGGAAGTTGCCCGCAATTCACAATTGAATGATCGCTTGCGTCAGTTGCATGCCATGGTCGCGCGTGGAATTGAACTGCTGTATTCGGCACGCAAGAATGAAATGGCTGCCTTGGCAGCCTACCACTGGGATAAGGGCGGTCAGAGCCTGCTGGCGGCCCGAGCCTACAAGCGCGCGGCCGATCATGTGGGGCCCGGAATGCGCGGCCAGGAAATGGACTATCTGCGGCGGGCATTGACCCTGACTGAGCCCCTGGAGGTCACGGAGGAGCGTCAGATGCTGCGCCTGCAGATGCTCACCGCACTGATGTCTGGCGGCGCCTGGCGCTTTGACATGTCGGATGATGAATTGGAATCGCTGGCCGCTGAGGCGCGTGCACTCGCCGAAGACGCTGGCATGAGAGACCTGGCAGCCTTGGTAAGGGCCGGGCACATGGCCGCGCTGGGGATGATGCGCGGCGATGTCCAGCGCTGGGGGCCTGGGATGGATGCGATCGCAGCCTTGCTCGATCAGGTCTCGGCAGAGAGTCAGGGCGCGGTCTTGGCCAATCACAGTTATTCACAATATGTGCGCGGACAACTCGTCGATGCCGAGCGCACCGTACGTGCCGCCAATGAATTGGCCAAGGGCCATTACGAATTTGGCAGGACGGCCGGTTGGAGTATTTTGGCGGCCGGCAAAAATTGTCTGGCGCTGATTCAGGCCAGCAACGGGCAGTTGGCAGAAGCGCTAGAACTGAATCGAACCGGCATCATCGAAGCCGAAGCCGCCGGGCTGGTAGAAGAACTCATCTGGCAGCTGTGTAATCAGTCGGATGAAGTCTATGCCTTTGGCTATGCGCCGCAGCATCCTATGATCTTGCGCGCCGTGGAAAACGCTAAGCGCGGGAGCGAACTGGCAGAGCAGGTGGCCTCTGATTTCACGCGCGGGCTGGCCATGCGCGGACAGGCCTTCAGTCTTTTACTCAGCGGCGATTTTGCAGGCTCGGAGGCGGCGGCCCAGCGCTGTCTGTCGCATTGCCGGGAGCGTCGTGCGCATCTGGAAGTTGAGGCCGAATGTCTGGCGGTTCTGGCCGAGGCCCGTCTGGGGCAAGGCAAATATCAGCAGGCCCTTGAAACTGCGGCGCAGGCGCGTGAACTGGCTCGCGAGCAGGGCGCCAAATATTTTGAAGGCATGGCCCAGCTGATCTGGATGCGCGCACGGTTCAGAGGCAGGGGGGGTGCCAGCCGCATTGATCAGATCAAAGCCGCCTTGCTGCGTGCCCAGACGATTGTCGATGAAACCGGCGGCCGCTCCCTGCAGCCGCAGATTCATGAACAACAGGCGAGGCTGGAATTAGAGCTCGGCGATCAGCCGTCCGCAATCAAGTCTCTGCATCTGGCCTTGAGGTCGGCAAGGCGCATTGGTGCACAGGGGCATGCAGAGCGACTGAGTGCGGAGCTATCGGCCGCCTAGGCGATTGACCGTCTTGAGCTGAGTCCTGGGGGGCGACGCGGGAGATCGGCGCAGTGGTCCGCATAGGGCTGTTCACTGCCTCGTGGCATACTGGCCAATCCACCGAGAATTTGCCCGATTTGCCCGATATGGCCGAAAAAAAGAAGTCCCTGATCGCCCGCCTGTTCAATTTCATCTGGGGCGTGGTGATCACTTTCTACCGAATCTTGATCATGCTGAGTCTGCTGATTTTCATCATGGTCTTGTGGACCGCATTCAAGGGCGGTCCGACACCTAAAGTTGAAGACAATGTGGCTCTGGTGATCTGGCCCGCGGGCGATCTGGTCGAAGAGGTTGATATCGATCGCCGCTTTGTTGAACGTGTCCTGCGCGAAGAACCCTCGCAGACATCACTCCGAGATCTGGTTGAGGCATTACAAGCTGGCGCCAAGGACCGGCGTATCAGCAGCGCAGTGTTGAAGCTGGACACCATGTCCAGTGCCAGCATGGGGCAGATCGATGAGTTGGTCGCTGCCATGAAGGAATTCCAGGCGGCGGGTAAGCCCGTCCACGCTTTTGGCCCTTTCTACGAGCAATCGGCATATCGCATTGCGGCTGCGGCCAGCGACGTATCAGTCGACCCCCTCGGTGGTGTGTTTATCGAAGGCTTCAGCGTCTATCAGAACTACTTCAAGGAGGCTCTGGACAAGCTTGGCATCAAGATGAACGTGTTCCGTGTTGGCGAGTTCAAGGCGGCGGTGGAGCCCTTTCTTCGCAACGATATGTCGCCCGAAGCGCGCACCGCGAACCAAGAGTGGCTGGGGGATCTGTGGTCGCAGTACACCCAGGGCGTTGCCGAAGGGAGAAGCATCAAGCCGGGCGTGACCGATCAATACGTAGAAGAGTTTCGTACCTCACTGGAGACCTTTCGAGGTGATGCGGCCGGCTATGCACGTCAGGCTGGATTGGTCACCCACATTGAGACGCTCAACGAGTTTCGTGAGCGGGTCGGCGAAATGGTCGGCATGGATGAAGACCACGGCAGTTTTCGCCAGATTCATTTCAGCCAGTATCTGAATTCGGTGCGCTTCGCCAAACGGAAAAAGAATCGCCTGGACGGTGCGCCTGCCACTCGGGTGGCCCTGATCGTGATTGAGGGCGAAATCGTTGATGGCCCTGGCGAGCCGGGCAAGGCCGGCGGAGAAACCATTGCTCGGCTGATGGCCGACGCGCGCCGCGATGAAGACGTTGCGGCATTGGTGCTGCGTATCAATTCGCCGGGGGGTAGCGCCTGGGCTTCGGAAATGATTCGCCGTGAAGTCGGACTTCTACGCAAGGCAGGCAAGCCGGTGGTGGCATCCATGTCCGGAGTAGCTGCCAGCGGTGGTTACTGGGTGGCCATGGATGCAAACCAGATCTGGGCCAGTCCCTCGACGATCACCGGGTCGATCGGCATCTTCGGCTTGATCCCGACAATCGAAAAGCCACTTGAGAAAATGGGGGTTCACACGGATGGCGTGGGGACGACCGCTCTTGCCGGAGCCTTTCGTATCGACAAGCCCCTGTCAGAGGATGTGCAGGCCATCTTCCAGATCGAAATTGAGAAGGGCTATCGCGAGTTTATCGAGGGCGTGGCCAAGGGCCGCTCCATGGAAGTGGCTGCGGTGGAGGCGATTGCACAGGGGCGGGTGTGGAGTGGCCAGGATGCCAAGGGTTTTGGCCTGATCGATTCTTTCGGGGGGCTGCAACAGGCCGCGCTCGCTGCGGCCGAACTGGCCGGTCTGAGTGAGGGGCAGTGGACTTTGGAGGAATTCTCGGCATTTCCGTCCTTCCCCACCGGCATCCTGGGTTCCCTGTTCGGCGCCGTGGGCAGCAAGCTGGGCTTGCTTCCTGAAACGCACCGATTGACCCAGTTCATCGAGCATACGGATGTCAGGCAGTGGCTATCTCGTTTCGATGATCGTCGCGGCATCTACGCGCATTGCATGTGTGCCAGTAGCAATGCATTGGGACATTAGCTGAGGCACTTTTCTCGCAGAGATTTACGATGACACAGGGTCCGGCCGCGGATAGCCCGATTGGTGTATTTGACTCCGGCTTGGGGGGCTTATCGGTACTGCGCGACTTGCGCGAGCGCCTTCCTTTTGAGGACTTCATTTATTATGCGGACAGCGCCTACTGTCCCTATGGCGGCCGGCCCGAGGCGGAGATTCGGCAACGAGCGATAGTCCTGTCCAGTGAATTGCTGGATAAAGGCTGCAAATTGATTGTGGTGGCGTGTAACACCGCGACCATCAGCGCCATCGGGGATCTGCGTGCCCGCTTTGATGTTGCCTTTGTCGGCATGGAGCCCGCGGTCAAGCCAGCCAGCCGCCTGACTCGGTCCGGCGTAATCGGTGTGCTTGCCACCGGCGCGGCGCTTGGCGGTGAGAAGTTTCATCGCCTCGTGGCCGATCACGGCGCCAATGTGCGCATCATCACCCAGCCCTGTCCCGGCCTGGTTGAATGCGTGGAGACGGGCGAGGTCGATGGCCCTCAGGCGCAAGCCTTGCTTGAACAATATCTGAGGCCGCTGCTTGAGCGTGGCGCCGACGTCATTGTTCTGGGGTGTACCCATTACCCCTTTCTGCGCGCGCAAATTGGAAAGATTGCGGGTCCCGATGTGCAGATTATCGATGCCGGCGCGGCAGTCGCACGCCAGACAGAGCGGGTGCTGAGCCAGCGACAACTCCTCAACTCGGAGGGCCACGGCGGGCGAATCAGCGCAATGAGCAGTGGTCGTCTGGAGCATCTGAACCGCTGTATCGCCAGGATTTCCTAACGGTTCGGGTGAAGACTCGGCGCCCGTAAATCGACCGACGGGCCGTTCAGTCCCGCCAATCTACCGTGCGTCGCCCGGCGGCCCTTGCAGCTCACGCGAGAGCGCATTCTGAATCCACGCTGAGGGCACCCAAACGACGCGGCGCGAATCTCGATTCGAAACTGAATTGGAACTTAATGGTCCGCCGACTCGTTTGAGAGAAAAGCACACGGAGCAACTTCAAGATGAACAAGTCGGGTCAAATTTTTTGGGTCGCGCTGATCGCCCTCGGCCTCCAGGCTTGCTCCGGCATCCAATACCGGGCGCTGGACCCTTCGGAGCGCCGTGATATCAAAACCATCGGCTTATTGACGCCCGCGGTGTCGGACACTGTGGCTGTCAAGATGTCGGTGCATCCGGGGCAGAGTCTGGGCATGATCGGCACGCTGCTGGCCAGGAGCGACATGATCGACAAGAGCGCCGACTTTACCCAGGCGGCCAGCGGTAACGGATTTGTCTGCAGCAAGCGCTTTGAAAAATCGCTGTACGCGGGATTGACCAAGGCTGGCTACGCAGTAAAGAAGGTGCACGTTTCGCGTTCCACCAGCTCATATGAATTCCTCACGCGTTACCCCGAGGCCGACGGCAGCGTAGACGCTTATCTGGACCTCTATTCGGATCTGGTTGGCTTCACTGCGGCTGGTGGCACGACACCGTATCGCCCAACCGTGCTACTGCATGTTCGCTTGGTTCGAGCCAGCGATCACAAGGTCCTGTATCAGGACGCTATCGCCTACAACGCATTTGGCGACGGAGCCGGTGCAGTGACCATCGCGCCTTCACGCAGCTACGAATTCGCGGTCTTCTCTTCCCTGATGGCCAATGCGCGGCAGGCTTTGGAAGGTTTGCAATTGGCAATGAAAGTCACCGGCGAGGAGCTGGCTCGGCAGCTGCGCTAATCGCGGCAGACAAAGCCTTGCGTTAAGCTGGAGAAATGAAGCAAGCACGACCATTTCTCCTGCTGATTGCGGTGTCCCTCGTCGTCGCCTGCGCCAATCAAGGTTCGATAAAGGCTGTGAGGAAGGAGGGCGGCCCTGCCCCGATCTGCACCCGGGCTTGGCAGCTCAACTCAGCGGCCACTCTGGAACTGGATGCCTCGCAGCCCAAGGCTGTCGAGTTCACCTCCAGTAGCCCCTGCCTGGTCGAACCCGGTGGCAGGGCAGTGACTTATTTCTCTTTCGCACTTCCAAGCTACTCCGCTCCGTGGGTGTTGCGGGTAGAAAGTCATATTGATGGGCGCGCCCTGTTCGCGCCCGAAATCATGTTGATCAACCGAGACAGGAAGGTGTCACGCCGCATTCCGTACGAGCGCTTCAGTCTCCGCGGGAATCAGCTGCAGACCACGATTTTTTTCAATTCCGAGCATGCCGATGAGCAGTATTTGATTGTCCGCTCAGCGCCGGATGTCTCCGGCCAGGGCACCACAGTCGTCGAATCGGGTTACTTCGTCGTGCCTATTATCGCGGGTCTGATTCCCTTCTTTTACATGCAGGGGACCGAGCGCGAGCGCGAATATGTACTGTCGCACTCCGGCATCGTCAAATTTTATGCTCTGACACAAGGGCTTTTATCCAGGCCCGGAGAAAATTGAAGTAGTGCTGTCAGGTGAGGATGTGGCGAGCCGGCCATTTTTTTCCAATTTGAGATGGCCTGAAAAAGGCCCTGCCAGCTGCAATGCCAGCAGCAAGGTCCACATCAGTCCCACGAAGGCATGAACCCTACTGAATATCGTGATCAGCACTCACAGACCCAATTTCTCTCGCTCCGAAAGCCTGATGGACAAGGAGAGAGTTCAAAGATGAAGCGAAGCTGTTTGCTGGTTCTGGGAATGCACCGCTCGGGCACCTCTGCACTTGCCGAAACCCTGACCCGGCTTGGTGCCACAGGCCCGACGAATCCACTTCCGAGCAATAAGTGGAACAAACGAGGCTATGGCGAGTCGGCCGAGGTCATGCGTGCCAACGAGCAAATTCTTGCACGCTTCTCAAGTAGCTGGCGCGACTGGTCTCGCATTGTTGCTTCAGGTTCGCCCACGGATCAGAGAGGAGAAATGGTCGGTCTGATCAGGGAAGTCCTGAGGAAGGAATATGGGGATGCGCCATTGTTCGTCATCAAGGATCCACGAATTTGCCGATTGCTTCCCTTGTGGGTCCGAGCGCTGAAAGAAGAAAGTGTAGAGGTCAAAATTTTGATTTCTCTGCGTCAATCTGAAGAGGTCGTAAATTCTCTGCGCGAGCGGGATGAAATGGGCCTGATGTGGGGACGTCTTCTTTGGTTGCGGCACGTGCTAGATGCCGAAAGAGAGTCGCGGGAATTGCCGCGCAGTTTCTTGAATTACGAAGATTTGCTCGAAAACTGGCGCCAGGAAGCTGATCGGATTACGCAGGAGCTCGACATCAGCTGGCCAATCGACGAAGAAAAAAGGCAGTTGAATATGGAAAACTTCATCGATTCAGCGTTGAGAAATCATGCCCTGGAAAGGCTGGATGTTGCCCCCAGTTCGGGCCAGGTGGCAGGCTGGATAGATCGCTGCTATTCAAGCATGCAGGATTTGCGACACAGAGTTGCAGAGGAAGATGCGATGGCCTCACTGGATGCAATAGGCCATGAATTTTCATCGTCTATCGATGAGATTGAAATTGCGGCACGGGAAATTTCATCGCAACTGGAACAGCGCAACTTGGGAATCCGTCAGTGCAATCAGGCGATACTTCAGCTTCAGCAGGCTAGAAACAAATTGAGTGAGGAGGATGTCAATTACCTCCGTGATCTGGCGATCAAGCTCGAAGCCTCAAATTTGCACGACGCTCATGCACTCATGTTGCTGGCTCAACGCGTTCGACCCAATGGACCTTTAATCAAAAAAAAGATTGATGAATACGCAAATCAATTAAGGCAGAGATCTAGCGCTGAGTGAATCTAATGACGTTCCGAAAACCCTCGTATGGTCGGCCGGTTTACTGAACTGCAGGCCTCGGATTTAGACCGGGGTGGCAGGCAATTCAAACATTTTTCCGCCGCGATTTTCCTTTGCGTATCAATTATCAGTGTCTTGAGTTGCCGCTGGCCCCCACTCCGCAAGCCGAGCGGCGCGATCCGGGTCGTTCTCATCGGTTGGCGCCAACGGCGTTCGGCTGAACCTGGGTGTGCGCCTCGGATGGGTTTCTTTGCCGGTCTGCGTAAAGCTGCTTCTGGCCCTGTTCTGCGGGTGATCAGGGGCTTCACTCATTGAAAGCACGGGTGCAACACAGGCGTCGGTGCCATCAAACACCTTCTCCCAATGATCACGATCGTGCTGCCTGAAAATTTCTTCAAAGCGCGTATGCATTTCCGGATCGGTGTGCGCGCGCGCCATGATTGCGGTGCTTTCTTCGGCCAGTCCGAGTTTTTCGATCAGAATCATGCGGAACTGGGGTTCGAGGGAGCCGACCGACATCCAGCGACCGTCGGAGCACTCGTAGCAGCGGTAATAGAAAGAGCTGCCGTCGAGCATATTTCCGTCACGATCATCCGGCCAAATGCCGGCCGCGCGCATGCCGAAAATGGAGGCCATCAGCGCGCCGGTGCCTTCGACCATGGAAGTGTCAATCACCTGTCCCTGGCCGGAAGTCCTTGATTCCAAGATTGCGCTGACAATGCCAAGTGCCAGTACCATGCCGCCACCGCCGTAGTCTCCAACCAGATTCAGCGGCGGTGGCGGCACACTGCCCTTGCGACCCATTGCGTGCAGGGCGCCGGACAGGCTGATGTAATTGATGTCATGGCCGGCAGTTTTTGCCCAAGGGCCAGTTTGCCCCCAACCCGTCATGCGGCCATAAATCAGTTTGGGGTTATGCCTGAGCGCTGGTTCCGGTCCGACGCCGAGCCTTTCCATGACGCCTGGCCGAAAACCTTCGATCAGGGCGTCGGCAGATTCGATGAGGGTCAGAAGTTGGTCCCGGCCTTCCTCGCTTTTCAGATTCAATACGGTGCGACCACTGCGACCGCGACCCACCACGGGTAATTGACCGTTAGGGTCCTTGGCGCCGCTACGGCTAACGGTCAGCACGTTTGCGCCGAGGTCGGCGAGCAACATGGCGCAGAAAGGCCCGGGGCCGATGCTCTCAATTTCCAGTACCTTGATGCCGCTCAGAGGACCCCGGGATCTACTTGCCGATTCAGTCATTTTTGAAGAGTTTCTTTTAGTCAGGAGTAAGCCAGCGCAAGACTAGCCATAGTGGCGCAATAGCGCATCCTAATGTTTTTAGACCCGCTGCTCGCACGCAATAGCGCTCCCCGTTCGGGAAGTCTGCCCCTACCTCGTTGTTTTGCAAATCAATTTTCTCTCATGATGTGCGGCCCAAGCATCCATTTGTCAGATATCGCTGAGTCGAGCTTGAATCGGCGGCGGTGGGCCGCATCTTTGAATGCCTCGAACTTGGAAATCATCATCAATGAAGCAGTTTGACGGCACCACAATCCTCAGCGTCCGCCGCGGCAATCAGGTCGCGCTCGGCGGCGACGGTCAGGTATCCATGGGCAATACCATGGTCAAAGGCAATGCACGCAAGGTGCGCCGCCTGTACAACGATCAAGTCATGGCGGGATTCGCCGGGGGCACGGCGGACGCTTTCACTCTGTTTGAGCGGTTTGAGGGCAAGTTGGAAAAGCACTCCGGCCAGTTGGTCCGGGCCGCGGTTGAAATGGCCAAGGACTGGCGCACCGATCGCTACCTGCGGCGTCTGGAGGCCTTGCTGCTGGTCGCGGATTCGGAAGCTTCTCTGATGATCTCCGGCAATGGTGATGTCATGGAGCCCGAGCCACATGGGGTCATTGGCATTGGCTCTGGCGGCAGTTTCGCCACGGCTGCTGCGCGCGCGCTGGTCGAGAACACCGACCTCAGCGCAAAAGAGATCGTGGAAAAGGCATTGCACGTGGCTGCCGATATCTGCATCTATACCAATCACACACTGACTATCGAGCATCTCGATTTGACAGCGCCGGAATAAGCCAGTTGCTGACGCTTCGATCCGTACATTCAATCTTTTGGACATTTAATGACTGACCTCACCGCTCCTACCGCGATGACGCCGCGCGAGATCGTGGCTGAACTGGATAAACACATCATTGGCCAGGCTGCTGCCAAGCGCTCGGTTGCCATTGCGCTACGAAATCGCTGGCGGCGCCAGCAGGTTGATGGCCAGATGCGCAGCGAGATCCATCCGAAGAATATTTTGATGATAGGCCCGACCGGTGTTGGCAAGACTGAGATTGCACGTCGCCTGGCCAAGCTCGCCAACGCGCCCTTTGTGAAAGTCGAAGCGACCAAGTTCACCGAGGTCGGCTATGTCGGAAAAGATGTCGAATCGATTATTCGGGACCTCATGGATGCGGCAGTCAAGATGACACGCGAGCAATTCATGAAACGTGTACGCAGTCGCGCTGAAGAGGCGGCCGAGGAGCGCGTTCTTGATGTGCTGGTGCCGCCGCCCAAGGATTTTGGCGAGCCGAGCACGCAGCGTCAGTCAGAGACCGGTTCGGCGCGCCAGGTTTTTCGCAAACAGCTGCGCGAAGGCAAGCTCGATGAGACCGAGATTGAAATCGATATCTCCCAGTCCCTGCCGAATGTACAGCTGATGGGGCCGCCTGGAATGGAGGAGATGACCCAGCAGCTGCAGGGCATGTTCGCCGGCATGAATCAGGACAAGAAGCGCAGCAAGAAGATGAAGATTGCTGAAGCCCTGAAGCAGCTGACCGAAGAAGAGGCCGCCAAGCTCGTCGATGAAGAGGCGATCAAGGCCGAGGCCTTGAGCAACGTCGAAGAAAACGGAATTGTGTTTATTGACGAAATGGACAAGGTTTGCAAACGCGGCGAGTTCGCAGGCAGCGATATTTCTCGCGAAGGTGTGCAGCGTGATCTACTGCCCCTGGTTGAAGGCAGCACGGTGACGACCAAATTCGGCGCGGTAAAGACCGATCACATTCTGTTTATTGCCAGCGGTGCCTTTCATATGGCCAAGCCGTCCGACATGATTCCAGAGCTGCAGGGACGTCTGCCGATTCGCGTCGAGCTCGATGCCCTGAAAACGGAGGATTTCGAGCGCATATTGCAGGAGCCGGATTGCTCTCTGACCGATCAGTACATCGCACTGATGGGAACCGAGGAAGTGACGCTGGAGTTCACCAGCGAAGGGATTCGGCGTTTGGCTGAGGTTGCCTTTCAGGTCAATGAGCGCACTGAAAACATCGGCGCGCGCAGGCTGCACACCGTGATGGAACGGCTGATGGAAGAGTTGGCGTTTGAGGCGCCTGACAGAAAGGGCAGTACGCTCAAAGTGGACACGGCCTACGTGAACTCCAAGCTAGAAAAACTCGCGGGTGACGAGGATTTGTCGCGTTACATTCTCTAAATGAAATGATCCGCAGCGGGCTGCTGGCTTTTGTCCTGTGCCTGGTCCTGGCAGGAAACGTGAGCGCACAGCAGCCCCGTGAGACTGTGGTCCTGCTGCATGGGCTGGCCCGCGCGGCCAGTTCCATGGAGGACATGGCCGAAGCGCTTCGCGAAGCAGGCTATGCGGTTGAAAATCTGGACTATCCGTCAACAACAGCCAGCATCGAAGTCCTTTGCAAAGAACATCTGTTGCCGCTGGTGCGGAGTTTGCGCGCCGGTGGCACTGAGCAGATTCATTTCGTGACGCATTCCATGGGCGGGATTCTTGCGCGGCAGTACCTGGCCGAGCACGGCACCAGCCACATCGGTCGGATCGTCATGCTGGGGCCGCCCAATCAGGGTAGCGAACTGGTCGATAAAACGCGTAGCCTGCCGCCGTTCAAGTGGATCAATGGTCCTGCCGGGCTCCAACTCGGTACAGACGCTGAAAGTCTCCCCAAGCACCTGGGACCGATTGCCGTGCCAGCGGGCATCATCGCCGGCTCGCGGAGCTACAACCCGCTGTATTCGTCGATGATTCCGGGTGCCGACGACGGTAAAGTGAGCGTGAATAGCGCGCGCCTCGAAGGTATGGCCGATTTTCTGATCTTAGACGTCAATCACACCTTCATGATGAAGGACGAGGCCGTGATCCGTCAGACAGTCCATTTTCTTGGCAAGGCTCGATTCCACCGCCCCTAGCCGGCACAGTTCCCTTCGAATCAGTTGGGGGCATTTAGCCGGTCACGCATAGCGCCGAAGCGAGATTTCTCTGAATCACTGAGATCGGGAAACTTCAGATCGAGCGAATCGAGCGAACGAACGATGATGTCCGCAACGGCCTGACGCATGAAGGCCTTATTGTCAGCCGGAATGGCGTACCAGGGTGCATGAAGAGTTGAGGTGGCGTTGAGCGCAGCCTCATAAGCCCGCATGTATTTGTCCCAGTGATCGCGCTCGTCGAGGTCTGCCGCCTCGAATTTCCAGTGTTTTTCCGGCTCATCGAGTCGCGAAAGAAACCTTTCGCGTTGCTCTTCCAGCGAAACATTGAGCCAGAATTTCAGAATGACGGTGCCGTTACGCGCCAAATGCAACTCATGGTCGCGAATCGATTCCAGTCGTTGTTTCCATAGGTCCTCACCCTTGGCTGGGTCCGGCAGCTTCTGATGGTCGATGTATTCGGGGTGAACGCGCACCGCGAGCACCTCCTCGTAGTAGCTGCGATTGAACACGCCGATGCGTCCGCGTTCAGGTAGCCGGGTGGCGCTGCGCCACAGAAAATCATGATCCAGTTCATTGCTGGACGGCCGCTTGAAGGAAAACACCTGACAGCCCGCCGGATTGACGCCCGACATGACGGCCCGAATGGTGGAATCCTTGCCGGCAGCATCCATGGCCTGGAACACCAGCAGCACGGCGTGTTTGTCTGCTGCGTACAGCTTTTCCTGCAGTTTGGCGAGGTCGCCGACACGGCGCTTGAGCTGTTTTTTCAGAGCATTTTTGTTGGGTGGCTCATCTTCAGGCGTGGTCCTTGCTTCCGATATCTTGAAGTCGGACTTAAACGAAACCAGATAGGGGCTGCTGATGGCTTTGAACATCACTCGGGGTTTCCTTTGTCTCAGGGGACCTGCTTAATTCGCAATATTTGACGGTCCGGGCACCACATAAAAATAAACCGTGAACCAATGCAGAACACTGCCCGCCAATACGAACAAATGCCAGATTGCGTGGTGATAGCGCAGCCGTTCCCAGACATAAAAGGCAACGCCACCGCTATAGGTCAGCCCGCCGACGGCCAGTAGGATCAGTCCGCCAGAGTCGAGTCGGTTGAACAGTGGTTTTACCGCAATAATCGCGCACCAGCCCATCATCAGGTACACGCCCAGCGAAATTTTCTCGTAACGGCCTGTCGTGACTATTTTCAGGCCAACACCGATGATGGCCAGGCCCCAGGTGAATCCGAACAGACTCCATCCCCAGGGGCCATGCAGCGTCACCAGAGTGAATGGGGTGTAAGTCCCCGCGATCAGAAAATAGATCAAAGAGTGATCGATGATCCGCAAAACGCGGCGAGCCCGCGGCAGGGGAATGCTGTGATAGAGCGTTGAGGCGCTGTACATCATTATCAGCGTGGCACCAAAGACGCTGCAGGCGACGACATGCCAGATGTCTCCGTACTGCACCGCGCGAACGAGCAGTACCACCAGCCCGATAATGGACAGGAGTACGCCGAGGCCGTGGGTCACGGCATCAGCCAAATGTTCGCCGAAACTGTAGACCCTGTCGCGGGCGCCCTCTAGCGGCTTCGGAACATGAACACGCGGTAGAGGTTGACGAAGTGCGGTCGGTCGCCTACTCCGCACGCTCTACCTTGAGCGTCGCACCGTCGGTCTTGACGACAATCACCTGGCTGCCGGCCGGAAGATCTGGACCTGCGGCTCGCCACTGAGAGTCATCCACATTGAGCTTTCCGACGCCATTGATGATGGGCGCGGTCAGGGTAAATGTGCGCCCAACCAGAGATTCGCCGCGCCGATTGAGCGTAGGCGCATCGGTCGCGACAGGCTTGTTCCTGAATCGGTAATAGAGCAGAAAACTAATGACCGAAAAAATGCCGAACAAGACGAGTTCGAGCTGCCAACTGGTTGGGAAGGCCCAGGCAATAAAGCCCACCAGAGTCGCGGAGATGCCCATCCATAGCAGTACGAATTCGGCGGGAATTACGGTTTCGAGAATCAGCAGTGCCAAGCCTGCCGCGATCCAGTGCCAATACTCCAGTTGAGACATGTCCACGGCGACTAGCCCGCGCTGGGTGGCGTGGTTTTCACGCCTGCTTTCTTGGCCAATTCGGTAATGCCGGCCAAGGCGCCGATGACATTGCCCGCTTCGAGCGGCATGAGCACCAGCTTCTCGTTCGGGCTCGTCGCGATTTGCCCCAGTGCCTCGATGTACTTGGTGGCGACAAAATAATTGATGGCCTGAATATCGCCCTTGGCGATGGCCTGACTGACCATGTGCGTGGCTTTTGCTTCTGCTTCAGCTTGACGCTCCCGCGCTTCGGCATCGCGGAATGCGGCCTCTTTGCGACCTTCTGACTCCAGAATCTGTTCCTGACGCTCGGCTTCGGCGCCCAGAATCTGAGCCTGTCGCTCGCCCTCCGCCTTGAGGACTGCGGCCTGGCGAAAGCCTTCGGCCTCCAGAATATTGGCGCGCTTCTCGCGCTCGGCTTTCATCTGGCGCCCCATGGCCTCGACCAGATCGTGCGGCGGTCGAATATCCTTGATCTCGATACGCGTGACCTTGATGCCCCAGGGGGTGGTGGCGTCATCCACCACGGTGAGCAGCTTGGCATTGATGTGATCGCGCTGGCTGAGCAATTCGTCCAGATCCATCGAGCCCATCACGGTACGCAGATTGGTTTGGGTGAGCTGCATGGTCGCCAGTTCAAGGTTCTGCACTTCATAAGCAGCCTTGGGTGCATCCAGAATCTGAAAGAACACCACTCCGTCGACACCGACCATGGCATTGTCCTTGGTGATGATTTCCTGGCTCGGCACGTCCAGCACCTGTTCCATCATGGACAGCTTGCGGCCAATCCCGTCGACATAGGGCACCATCCAGTGCAGGCCAGGCGTGAAGGTGGCCCGGTACTTGCCGAATCGCTCGATGGTGTATTCCATGCCCTGAGGTACCGTCACAACGCCTTTCCACAAGGTCACCAGGAAAAAGGCGGCAAGTACGACAACAACTATATCCATGGCGAAAGTTTCCTTTTGTTCACAGGCCCAGGCCCGGGCGATGGAAGTATGGCATGAGCCAGATCGGGATCGTGAGCCCCCGACTAGGCGGCGAAGGCTCTGGATCTGGCGCCTCGCACCGCGCATGCGTACCTTTACAGGACCGGATACGGGGCTACCCTGAGCGCTGCAGCAGCGACGCCGAGTTCCGGTTCAGACTTCGGCGGCCGCCATCTGTTTGATGCGCTCGACCATGGAGTAGAAACCATTGCGCCGATTCATGCTGATATGTTGCTCCAGTCCCAGCCGCTGGAAAGTAGAAGCGATATCCAGGTCCAGAATTTCCTGGGGCGTTTTGCCGGACGTCAGGCCCAGCAACAGGGCGATCAGGCCCTTGACGATATGGGCGTCCGAATCGCCGCGAAATTCCAGCCGCACCGGCGGCCCCTCCCGTCGGCTGTGTGCCAGCCAGACCTGACTCATGCACCCGCGCACCTTGTGCGCTTCGTCATGCTCCTCTTCGGGCATGGGCGGAAGATCGCGACCCAACTCGATCAGATAGCGATATCGCTCCTCCCATTCACCCAGCAACTCAAATGTGTCTGCCAATTCATCAATATCCATGGCCCAATTGTAAGCCGCGAGCCCCTCAAATCTCCTGAAGGCATACAATCCGCCGCCCGAACTCCACCACTCATTCGCTATGTCCCGTCCTTCAGGCCGTCTTGCCAATCAGCTTCGCCCGGTTTCCATCGAGCGAAATTTCACCCGCCACGCCGAGGGCTCGGTCCTGGTCAGCTTTGGCAATACGCGCGTGCTGTGCACCGCGAGCGTCGAAGAGCGCGGCCCGGCCTGGAAAAAGGATGGTGGTTGGGTGACGGCGGAATACGGCATGTTGCCGCGGGCCACCCATAGTCGCAGTCGTCGCGAGGCGGCGCTGGGAAAGCAGTCCGGCCGCACCCAGGAAATTCAGCGTCTTATCGGGCGCTCGCTGCGCGCAGCGGTTGATTTGAGCGCCTTGCCCGGGCTCACCATCACGCTGGACTGCGATGTCCTTCAAGCCGACGGCGGCACGCGGACCGCCGCCATCACCGGCGCCTATGTGGCTATGGTCGAAGCGGTTGAAAAGACCATGAAAAAGGGCAAAATCAAGACCAATCCGATACATGGTCAGGTTGCGGCCGTGAGCGTTGGCATCTATCGCGGCGCACCAGTGCTGGACCTGGATTACGCAGAAGACTCAGATTGCGAATGCGATATGAACGTCGTCATGAATGACGCAGGGCATTTCATCGAAGTGCAGGGCACCGCCGAGGGGCACGCATTTCGGCGCGAAGAGTTGGATCAATTGCTGGATCTGGCCTCAAGTGGCATTGGCGATCTGGCAAAAGCGCAGCGAGAGGCGCTGGCGTCAGCCTAAGCGGCGAAGGGCATTCATCAGCCGAACTTCGTCGTAAAATGGCCCCATGAAAGAGATCGTCATCGCCAGCCGCAATCTGAAGAAGGCGCGGGAACTTGAAGAACTGCTGGGTCCTCTGGGCTGGCGGGTCCGGCGCGTCAGTGAATTCTCGCCCATCGAGCCTGCCGAAACTGGCGCCACCTTCATTGAAAATGCCTTGATCAAGGCGCGTCACGCCAGCGCTGTATCTGGCTTGCCAGCCGTGGCAGATGATTCAGGGTTGTGCGTTGATGCACTCGACGGTGCGCCTGGCGTTCGATCGGCTCGCTACGGCGGGGAGCCCGCCTCCGACGCTGTCAATAACGCCAAATTACTGGCTGAGATGGAAGCGTTCCCCGATGAACAACGCGGAGCCGGCTTCGTGTGCACATTGGCTTTGCTCCGCGCGCCGACGGATCCCATCCCCGTGATCGCTGAGGGCATTTGGCGCGGGCGAATTCTGCGGGCGCCGCAAGGTCGCGCAGGTTTTGGCTATGACCCGCTGTTCTATATCGAAGATCGCGACTGCAGTTCCGCTGAACTGCCGCCAGAGATCAAGAATCAGATCAGTCATCGCGGACGAGCGATGCAGCGCCTGCTCGAAAAGATCGGGCAGGAGTGAGCACAGGGGCGGCTGCGGCGGATATTCCGCTGGCGCTGTATGTCCATCTGCCTTGGTGCATGCGCAAATGCCCCTATTGTGACTTCAATTCGCACGCAGTGCGCAGTCGGATTCCCGAGGTCGAATACGTTGATGCCCTGATCCGTGATCTGGATTTCGAGTTGCGTGATTCTGAGCCGCGCCCGCTGGGCAGTATCTTCTTCGGCGGCGGTACGCCGAGTCTTTTCTCGGTCAAATCGATTGCTCGAATTCTGGACGCGGCCTCGGCCCGTCTGCGCTTCGCGGACGATATAGAAATCACTCTGGAAGCGAATCCAGGTACAGCAGATGAGCAGAACTTTGCGGGGTATCGCTCAGCCGGGGTCAATCGCATGTCGATTGGTGTTCAGAGCTTCGACGACAGACATTTGAAAGCGCTCGGTCGCATTCACGGCCGCGAAGAGGCCATGCGCGCATTTGACATGGCGCGCACCGCCGGTTTCGACAATCTGAATCTGGATCTGATGTTTGCCTTGCCAAATCAATCCGTACAGGGCGCCGAAGATGATCTGAACACCGCACTGTCGCTATTTCCCGAACATCTATCCTGGTATCACCTGACTATGGAGCCGAACACGGAGTTCGCGCTTCGGCCGCCTGAGAATCTTCCGGACAACGATGCCTCCGCCGATATTCACGATGCGGGTTGTGCCCTGCTGTCCGCCGCCGGATTCGATCATTACGAGACGTCTGCGTTTTCCAGGAGCGACTGTCAGTGTCTTCACAACGTGAATTACTGGCAGTTTGGCGACTATCTCGGCATCGGTGCCGGTGCGCACGCCAAGCGCAGTGTTCATACCGATGACGGCCTGCACGTTCAGCGCCGCGCTCGGCACAAGCATCCAAAAACGTATATGACTGTTGCCGGCAGTTCTGATGCGATTCAGGAGCAGCGCGATGTGTTTGCTTCGGAGCTGCCGTTCGAGTTCTGCATGAACGCACTGCGATTGCATCAGGGATTTAGCAGAGCGCAGTTCGAGCAGAGAAGTGGTCTGTCATTCGCAGCACTGGGTGCGCCACTGGAACAAGCTCGAATGCGCGGCCTGATCGAGAGCGATGAGCTGGAAGTTCGCCCGAGCGAGCTGGGCAGGCGCTATCAGAACCGCCTGTTTGAGTTGTTTTTGTCGTGAGCAGCTTGATGCCGAAACATCATGGGATGCTCAGCCGCCGTGCTTGAAGAGCACAACATCACTTGTCCCTACTGCTGGGAAACGATTCCAGTTTATATCGATATGTCGGCGGGATCGCAGACCTATATCGAAGATTGCTCGGTTTGCTGTCATCCGATTCTCATCCGACTGAGTGTTTCGGACGACGGCGAGCACTTCGAAGTCGAAGTGGAGGTGGAGAACGACTAGTCGGCCAGCACCTTGCTGAGCCAGTTGCCGATGTCGCGGATCTCTTCCATGCACACTTCGTGCGCCATCGGATAGCTGTGCCAGTCGACGCTGTAGCCGGAAGCGAGCAGTTGATCGCGGCTCATCTCACCCAATTGCAGGGGCAACACGGGATCGTGGGCACCGTGACACATCAGGATCGGAATATTCTTGTTGCTTTGGCCCGCCTCAGCGTCCAGAGAGCTGTGCAAGGGCAAGTAGGTCGAAAGCGGCATCAGGCCTGCAAGCCGATCCTTGTGCCGCAGGGCGGTTTGCAGAGCAATCGCGCCACCTTGGGAGAAGCCGGCGATGACGATCTTGTAGGACGCGATACCCGCATCGCGCTCCTCGGCGATCAGGGACTCTATTCGGGCTTGCGAGGCGCGAATGCCCGCTTCATCGACCAGTCCGTTGCGATCCAGTGACTTGATGTCATACCAGGCGCGCATGGCCATGCCGCCATTGAGCGTCACCGGTCGAACTTCGGCGTGTGGAAAAATAAACTTTACCGGTATGCCTTCGGGCAGTTTCAACTGCGCCACGATGGAGACAAAATCATGCCCATCCGCGCCCAGTCCGTGCATCCAGATGACGGTGGCTCTGTGGGGCTGATCGGGCAGGACAATGACCGCGTCTTCGTTTTCAACTAGCTTCATGGCAGAACTGGTGTGCTCAGGGCGATAGAATGCGCGCCACCCTAATGGATTCCCGCGCCTGCGGGAAGAACGTTCGTACCAAAATGCCCAATCTCCTTCTGTCGATCCTTTTTATTCTGTCTCTAGGCGCCTGCGGTCAGTCCGGCGCTCTGTATCTGCCCGGTCAAGATTCCGGGCAAGGGGGCGCCGCTATAGACCCGGTCTCGGCGAATCAGGCGGCAGAGGAGGAAGAAAGCGAGCTTGAAGAGGAGGAAAAAGACGAAGACGTTCTGACCCGGGAGGGCGGCCTGTGAGCGATGCATTTGTCAGTTCGCAGGGCGAGTTATTCGCGGAAAACATTCCCGTCGCGGCGCTGGCGGAGCGCTTTGGCACGCCGCTGTACATCTATTCCAAGGCTACACTGGAGCGTCATTACCGGGCTTTTGATGATGCGCTGAAAGCGGTTCCCCATCAGATTTTCTATGCGGTCAAGGCCAATTCCAATCTTGGCGTGCTTGGCGTGCTGGCACAGCTCGGCAGCGGCTTTGACATTGTTTCCGAAGGAGAATTGCGCCGCGTATTGAGGGCGGGCGGGGACCCGGCCAAAGTCGTATTTTCCGGCGTGGGCAAGACCGAGAGCGAGTTGCGCTTCGCTTGTCAGCAGAAAATCGGCTGTTTCAACGTGGAATCCGAATCCGAATTGCGTCGCCTGAATCGCATCGCCGCGCCTCTGAATTGGCGGGCCCCCATCGCGCTGAGGGTCAATCCGGACGTCGATGCCAAGAGTCACCCGTATATTTCCACCGGACTCAAGCAGAACAAGTTCGGCGTCGATATTGCCAGTGCCGAACGTCTGTATCTCGAGGCGGCCAATATGAAGGGCATCGCTATCAGCGGCATCGCTAGCCATATCGGCTCTCAGCTACTGGACGTTTCCCCGTATCTGGATGCGCTGGATCGGGTGCTGGCCCTGATGGACCGACTGCAGTTGCAGGGTCTGAATTTTGATCATATCGACGTGGGGGGCGGCATCGGCGTGCGTTATCGCGATGAAGTGCCGATGAGTCCCGCACATTGGGCTGCCGCTCTATTGCCCAAAATCGAAGGGCGTGGCCTCAAATTGATGACCGAGCCTGGCCGCGCGATCGCCGCCAATGCGGGCATTCTGGTGACCAAGGTCGAGGTGATAAAGCAGGGAGAAGACCGCAATTTTGCGGTTGTTGATGCCGCGATGAATGATCTGCTGCGTCCTTCGCTATACCAGGCCTGGATGGACATCGTGCCGGTCGTCCACAACGCAGCCGCCGCATCAGCCGTTTATGACGTGGTCGGCCCGATCTGTGAAACCGGTGATTTCCTCGGTAAAGAGCGCGAACTCACCATCGCCGAAGGCGATCTGCTCGCAGTCCGTACCGCTGGCGCCTACGGCTTCGTCATGGCCAGCAACTACAACACAAGAAATCGGGCCGCCGAGGTCATGGTCGATGTGGATCGCGCAGTCTTGGTAAAGGAACGTGAAACATTCGATGACCTGATCCGCGGCGAGAAATTGCTGTGAGCGAGGAAAAAAACGCGCCGCCGCTGATCCTGATCGACGGCAGCAACTGGCTGTTTCGCGCCTATCACGCCCTGCCGCCGCTGACCGCGCCGGACGGCACGCCGAGCGGGGCCGTATTCGGCATCAACAATATGATCAAGCGGCTGATCAAGGACTATCAGCCGGAGCGGCTGGCGGTGGTATTTGATCCGCCCGGTAAGACTTTCAGGGAAGATATTTATCCTGAGTACAAAGCCAATCGCAGTGAAACGCCGGAAGATTTGAGGCCCCAATTCCCACTGGTGATGGAACTGTGCGAAGCCATGGGATTGAAGGTATTGCAGGTGCCGAAAGTCGAAGCAGATGATGTCATCGGCACCTTGGCAACGCGCGCAGCCAAGGAAGGCCAGCCCGTTCTCATCGTCACCGGCGATAAGGACATGGCGCAGCTAGTGACCGAAGGCGTTCACCTGCTGGATACCATGAAGAACCGGCGCATGGATCCAGCAGGCGTTGAAGAAAAATTTGGGGTTGCCCCCGAGCAGATCATCGACTATCTCGCGCTGATGGGAGACGCCTCGGACAATATTCCAGGTGTGCCCGGCGTGGGGCCAAAAACTGCAGCCAAGCTGATCCGGGAATTCGGATCACTTGAGGGGGTGATCGAAAACGCCGACGCTATCAAGGGCAAGATGGGCGAAAAAATCCGCGCCAGCATTTCCTTTCTGCCAATGTCGAAAAATCTCGCAACGATCCGAATCGCGCTGGATTTGGAACTGAGCCAGGATGATCTGACGCCCAGGGCGCCGGACGAGGAGAAGCTCGACGCATTTCACTCGAGGTTGGGTATGACGCGGCGCACGGCAGCCGCCGTCGAGACGACTGTGGCCGTTGAGACGCCGAGCGGGCCGGCGGTTCCAGAGCATCCTTCGGCTGGGTCGGTGCAGACCAAAGTTGATGTGGTTCTGGATGCGAAAGCCTTGGAAAAACTTGCCGACGCCCTGAGCAAAGCAGAATTGATCTGCGTAGATACGGAAACCGATTCGCTGGAGTCGAATCAAGCCAATCTGGTCGGCTTGGCTTTTGCAGTAACAGAAGGAGCGGGCTGGTATCTTCCGATCGGCCACGACTATCTCGGTGTGCCTGCGCAACTGTCATTAGACGCGGTCCGCGAGAAGCTCGCGCCGATTCTTGCGGATGCGAAGAAACCCAAACTGGGGCAGCACATCAAGTTCGATCTGAACGTACTGGAGCGACACGGGCTGCCCGTTCGTGGCGTCGCCTTCGACACGATGCTCGAGAGCTATGTGCTCGATGCCGTGGCAAATCGCCATGACATGGATACTTTGGCGCAAAAATACCTGGGACACAGCACGATCAAGTTTTCCGATGTTGCCGGCAGCGGAAAAAAGCAGATCACATTCAATCAGATTGATCTGGAAATCGCTGCGCCTTATTCAGCGGAAGATGCCGATATCACTTTGCGTTTGCACGGAGTGCTGTATCCGCGATTGTGTGAAATTCCCGATCTACAAAAGGTCTTTGAAGCAATTGAGATGCCGCTGGTGCCGGTGCTGGCTCGAGTCGAGCAGACCGGCGTGCATGTTGATGTGCCCCTCCTGCAAAGAATCTCCGGTGAACTGGCCAGGCGCATGGCGGAGTTGCAGGCTGAGGCCTATAAGGTCGCAGAGACCGAATTCAATCTGGGGTCGCCAAAACAACTCGGTGAAATTCTCTTCAACAAGCTGGCGCTGCGTGTCGTTAGCAAGACCAAGAAAGGCGAGCCGTCCACAGCAGAAAACGTGCTGGAGGAACTGGCCGAGGAACATCCGCTGCCACGCCTGATTCTGGATTGGCGCAGCATGCAGAAATTGCGTTCGACCTACGCCGAGCAGTTGCCC
>JBFJJV010000033.1:0-23408 GCA_041635265.1 Panacagrimonas sp. | reverse complement strand
GTGTGTACTGGGCGGTCGCTGGGCTGCTGAGCGTCGCTGCCGTGATCACCTTCGCAAGCTTTCTGCACTGGGGCCAGGCGATCAGAGCAGCAGAGACGGATTACAGCGCGCGCGCGGATTCGCATTTGGTCTGCAGCAAAAGCGACGCCAGCGGCACGGCGGGTCGACATCGGATGCGTTCGACTACAGGCGTGCCGTATACCGTCGTCACGCCTGTCAATTATCAGCCGCAATATGCGCACCCACTGTTGCTGGTCTTCGCACCGGCCGGCTTCAGCGCCGGCCTTTCGGAACGATTTGCCGGCATGACGCAGCAGGCCACCGCGCGAGGGTATGTGCTTGCTTTCGTTAGTAGCGGTCCGCCCCTTAGCATTGAAACTGTCAAACGCATGGCGGTTATTCCGGCGGAGATCGCGTCTAGCTGGTGTATCGCGCCGGGGCGCATTTACGCAACCGGCCATTCTGATGGCGGCACGGTGTCGCTGGCACTCGCGGCTCTGCAAGCGCATCAGGGGACGGTCGATGCGATCGCCATCAGCGGCGCTGGCTGGCAGAGCGCGGACTTCCTCGGCATGACATGCCCGAGGCCGTTGCCGGTAATCATTATGCATGGTGCGAAAGACAGGCATTTCCCCGGATTTGGTCGTGACGCCGCGCATTGGTGGTCCTCCTGCAACGCTTGTGCTGGCGAAGAAGCCGTCGATGCGCTGGGTTGTCGTCGCTATACAGGATGCGCTGCGGAAACCATTTACTGTGAAACGCCTCGCAGCCACTGGCGTTGGGCGGGTGACGTGCATCAGGCGCTCGAATTCCTGTCGCGACAAGCTGCACGCAGCGGCATTTCAACGGTGCCTTGATCTGGGTGCATTGCGGAGAACTCGAAGGAAAATACGGTGCATGGCTTGGAGGCAACTCAATAGCTTTTGGGCAGGCCCAGCACATGTTCGCCAATATAATTAAGCAGCATCTCATTGTTGATCGGGGCGATTTCCATCAGCCGCACCATCGGCCACAAAGTCACAATGTCGTAGTCGCGATCAAAGGCGTAACCACCGTGCGTCTGAATTGCGGCCTCAACTGCAGCTACTGCAGCACGGGAGGCCAACAACTTCGCCATATTGGCGTGAGGACCAGCGTCTTCGCCAGCATCAAAACGCTCAGCCGCGCTGTAGGTCATCAGGCGTGCCGCTTCTAATTCAGCTTTTGCCAGCGCCATGCGATGCTGAAGCGCCTGATAGGAACCAATGGGCTTTCCAAAAGGCTTGCGATCCAGTGAATAGGCTACGGCCTTTTTTAGTGCGTAGTCCCCTATGCCGAGAGCGGCTGCAGCCGCGAGCAGTCTCTCGGAGTTCAAGCCTTCGAACATTAATTTGGCGCCCTTACCAGCTTCGCCAATCAAAGCGTCGGCCGGCATGCGCACATTGTCAAAGAAGACCATGTACTGGCGCTCCGCAGTCTCGACCTGAATATTGAGCGTTTGCAGAGTGATGCCCGGCGTTTTCATGTCGAGCACGAACAAGGAGAGCCCCTGAGTGCGGTGTTCTACCTCGCTGGCTTTTTGGGTTCGGGCAATGACTAACATGATGTCGGCGTCGCGGGCACCTGAGATAAACACCTTCTGGCCATTGAGTACCCACCCATCTCCGTCGCGAGCGGCAAAGCTGCTCATGTTGAAGCTGTTCGTGCCTGCGTTTGGCTCCGTGATAGCGAAGCAAAGTTTTTTCGAGCCATCGCAGGTCGGCGTGACAAATTTGGCGATCTGATCTGCTGTGCCGTGACGTACGATGGGTACGCGACCCAGTCCAGTGACGACCAGGAAAAGTGTTGGGACGCCTCCCAAGGCCAATGCTTCGGCAAGGGCAACGATTTCCACGACGCCGCCGCCGCTGCCGCCGTACTCCTCGGGGATAGATAGCCCTAACAGGCCATATTCACCCATCGCCTTCCACATTTCCTCAGGAAATCGATCCTGATCAATGCACTCGCGAATATAGGCTCTTGGATATTGCTCAGAGATGCCGCGTGTTGCCTCTTGTACCTGGCTGATTCGTATATTTAGCGGCTCAACTGCGGGAATGTCTGTGTCGGTCATGTTGAATTAGATTTGGTGGAAGTTTCTGCGTGGGGGAATAACCGTTCGCCGGCTCGTAGAGCTAGGCGGATAGTCGCTGATGCGGGAACGCAGAAACTGCGCTCATTGCTGATCCGAATCTCCGGATCCACCAGTCCGCGGCCTCCCTTGTTGCGATATAACGTAATCACATGTCATTCAGCGCGGGAACATCCACAGCCAAAAAGGGATTCAGAGCGGACATGCTGCCTGGGATCACGGCAGCGGAATTCTCTGACCGGGGCGTCAGTGAGATGTCTCAGGCGCCGGTGGTCGATCCAGTAACACGCCTGCTCGTAGCTTCCTGTCGCGGTTCCGACCCCAGACCTAGACGTTGCCGGCTTCATGGTTCCGTATCAGCCGATCATGCTGTAGCCACCAGAGACTGAAAGCACCTGGCCCGTTATATGTCCTGCCGCGAGCGAGGAAGATAAGAACACCACTGAATTGGCAATGTCGCGCGGGCGCCCAACTTTTTTTAGCGGAAGGGACGCAGCAACTTTCTCAAGCTGATCCGGACTAAACAAGGGTTTCGCCCACATACTGTCTCCGCCAACTTCTTCGTCAGTTTCGGGAATTGTGACGCCAGGGCAGACGCAGTTACAGCGAATACCGTAGCGACCATTTTCTTTGGCGATTGTTTTCATGAAGCTGTTGACCGCAGCCTTCATACCGCCATAAACCGCCTCTTTTGGTTCGCCCTGGCGGCTGGCGTCAGAACTAATAGAGACAATGCTTCCGCCGTTTTTGGCAGGGATCATTCTATCCAGCGCGGCACGCGTGCAATTGACGGCACCAAGAAAATTGATGCGGATGATTTTCTCCCAAAAATCTGGTGTGGTCTGCATGAAGAACATGAGTTGGTCCCATCCGACATTGTTCACCAAGGCGTTTATCTCGCCGTAGCGCGTCACGGCAGCTTCCATGAGTGCCTGTGCCTGATCCAGATCAGTGACGTCTGTGCGCACGACCTGGACGTCCGCCGCGCCGGCTTTGAGCGCCAATTCGGCTACCTTTCCTGCCTGACCTTCGTCGATATCACCGATGGTGATGCGCGCGCCTTCAGCAGCAAATCCGAGCACGATGGCGCGGCCAATGTTGGAGCCACCGCCGGTGATGACGACTGATTTTTCTTTGAGTGCGAGATCCACTGTTTTCTCCCAAGTGTTTGTTGATCGATCAAGAGTGCCGAATGCACGGACTACAAACGCGAACTTGACGTGACGGCATTATCGCATGATTCTACCGAATGATAGTTAGATCACATTAACTGAATCGTGGCTGCTGGGTGATTCTGGAGCGGACAAGCCTGATTCGATTGCATCTCTGAGAAAAATGGGTCGGAATGGGCAAGGTATTGATTGGCATGGCAGAATCGAGGTTGGATAGAGGATCGTCGAAATGGTTAAGGTAGTGGCTAAGCGAAAACCCAAGGCTGTTAAGAAGAGTACGGAAACGGCCTCTGAATTAACCCGTGGGTATATTTTGGAGGCGGCAGCGAAGCTGTTCCGGCATCAAGGCTACGTTGCGACGACTTTGCGCCAGATTGCGGAATCGGCCGGGATTCAGGCAGGAAGTGTGTATTACCACTTTCGCTCCAAAGACGAAATATTGTTGGAGATTCTCGATACCGGCATTGACGAAGTGCAGAAGTCAGTCGCCGATCGCCTCTCGGCATTGCCCAGCACCGCCAGTTCCAGGCAGCGGATTGCAGCCGGCGTCGAGGGCCATTTGGTCGGATTGCTTCAGCACGGTGATTTCACCTCGGCCAGCATTCGCAATTATGGGCAACTGCCACCGCATCTGAAGCGGCCTAATCAGGCGCGCCGAAAGGCTTACGGAAAATTCTGGGATGGTCTCTTGGTGCAGGCGGCTTCAAGCGGAGAAATCAGACCGGGGATCGACCTGCACATCGCCCGACTGGTGGTGCTGGGTGCAGTGAATTGGACGGTAGAATGGTACGACCCAAAGCAGGGTTCTGTGCAGAAGGTTGCCAAGGCGATAGCAGCTCTGATTTCTGACGGGATCTTTTTGCCGGATCAACAGTGAAGCAATGATTGGTCAAGCACGCCGGCGCTGATCAGAGTGCAGCCCAAAAGGTGGCAAGGTCTCAGTAGAAGCCTCGCGAATCGGGTCGGGTTGAGGCAAGGAAGCGTAGGCCGGGAACAGCGCTCCTGTGCTCGGATATTGGGATTTCTTCGCCACGTCAGAGAAAGAATTTCAAACCGTTGCGCTGCCTCAGGTGGTCTCAAGCGAACACCTCGTGCGGCCAATGAAGAGTCCGGCGAAGCAAGTAGCGGATTACATTATTGCCACCTGTTCTGTCACAGGGAACAAACCTTGCCTTGCTCCTTTTGAATTCTGGGGCCGAGACACCCGTGATCTGGGATATTCACCGGTTGCGAATAAAGCAGGGCTTGGTGTTACTTCAGTCGCTGAGTATATGGCGCGGATTCCTTCGACATGAATTCAGCTTGCGCGCGGCTGGCTGGCCACACGATCCAAATGTCTTTCGCGATCGCCGTAGAGATTGCCAAATGCGGTGAGTTGGCGAAAAAAATGGCCAACATCGAGTTCTTCGGTCACGCCAATGCCGCCGTGTAACTGTACCGCCTGCTGTGCAACAAACTTGCTCGCTTGGTTCAGGTAGGCTTTGGTAGCTGATACTGCATGGCGGCGAGCGCCCGGGTCGACGCTATCCACACGTACGCCGGCCATCAGTACCATCGACCGGCTCTGCTCGATTTCGATGAACATATCGACCAGACGGTGCTGCAAAACCTGAAAACTGTCGATCGTGGTTCCAAACTGCTTGCGGACTTTCAAATAGCTCCGTGTTCGTTCCAGGAGGGCGCTCATGGCACCCAATGCCTGTGCACACGCTGCGACGGTGGCGTGATCCAGCGCCGCATCCAGCGCATCAAAGCCGTCTCCGGCCTTACCTAGTAGCGCATCTGCGGGGACCCGGACCTGATCGAACGCAATGTCAGCCGCAGTGCCGCCACCCATCACCGCGTAGGGTGTCAGTGTGACGCCAGAAGCCCCCGGGTCGATTTCGAACAAGCACAGGCCCTGGGTCTCGCCGGTCCTGCCAGAAACCCGTGCGCTGACAATCAGGCGTTGGGCATTAGGCGCATTGAGTACGCACAGCTTTTCTCCGCTGATCAGATAGTCGGATGAATCAGCTCGTGCCTGTGTCGCGCAATGGGCCGGATTCTGGCGATCTCCGGGCTCGGCCCAAGCTACAGCCAGCTGTAGATTGCCTTCGGCTAGTGGTTCAAGTAGCCGCTTTTGCTGTATTTCATCAGCCGCCATAGACAGAAGTTTTCCCGGCAGTATCAGGCCCGAGATATAAGGCTCGAGCACCATGCCTGCGCCCAGGGCCTCGGCGACCAGCGAGACATCGCTTGCGCCGCCTTCGAGTCCGCCTGCGGATTCCGGCAAGGGCAGGGCAAGCCATCCGAAATCGGCTAACTGTTTCCAGATTTCAGGGTCGAGTTGGCCGCGTAGCTTCAGCGTCGCTTGATAACGCTCGAAACCATAAGCTTTCAACGCAAATTTTTTCGCACTGTCCAGTAATAGCTCTTGCTCGGATGAATAGGAAAAGTCCATATGTGTGATGCTCCCGATTGACTTAGACGCCGCTCAATAAGATTTTGGCGAGGACATTTTTCTGTATTTCATTTGTGCCCCCGTATATGGAGCTGGCGCGCAGAAAGTTATAGCGTGTTGTGGCTTGCCTAAAGAGATCGTGTCCGCCCTCATGTTCGCTCTGCCACGCGAGTGAGGTGAGGCCGCCAAACTCGACCTGTGCTTCCGAGATGGCCTGTTGCATTTCGGCACCTTTTACCTTGAGTCCCGAGGACTCCGGCCCGGGTTCTTTACCCTTGGCGGCGCGATCCAGTGTGCGCAGATTGGTGTATTCAAGTGCCATGAGATCGACTTCGAGCGCTGCCATGCGCCGACGAACAAGTGGGTCCTCATTGAGCGAGTCATCAGCCGAGATCGCCGTGCGCAATTGGCTCATCTGGTAGAGGCTATCGGCGATCCCAGCAATTGCGGTGCGCTCGTGTGAGAGAAGAAATTTTGCAATTGTCCAGCCTTCACCTTCCTTGCCAACCAGGTTTTCGACCGGCACGCGGACATCGGTGAAAAATATTTCATTAAGGTGGTGATGGCCGTCGATGGTCATGATGGGGCGAATTTCCAGTCCTGGTGATTCCATGTCGATTAGCAGGAAGGAAATCCCTTGTTGCTTGGGTACATCATTGTTCGTGCGACACAGGCAGAACATATTGCTGGCCCAGTGCGCCTGAGTGGTCCAAATCTTTTGCCCGTTGACAACATAGTGGTCGCCATCAAGGACGGCCTGCGTCTTGAGGCTGGCAAGGTCCGAGCCTGAGCCTGGTTCAGAGTAACCCTGACACCAGAACTCTTCTCCGCCCGCGATTTTCGGCAGATATTTCGCTTGCTGCTCGGGTGTGCCATAGGCCATGAGCACCGGTCCCAACATGGACAAGCCAAATGGACTGCTCGGCGGAGCGCCGGCTGCCGCACGCTCGGTATCGAAGATATAGCGTTGAGTCGCGCTCCAGCCGGGGCCACCGAATTCGGTGGGCCAGTTGTAGGCAAGCCAGCCTTTTTTCCCCAGTTTTCGTTCCCATGCCGACTGCGTTTCCAGGTGGCTGGGCAGGCCGATCTCCGGTCCGGCCTTGGGCGGGACGTTAGCCCGCATCCAGCTCCGTACTTCTGTGCGGAAGGCTTGATCTTGGGGTGAAAATTCAAGGTCCACGATGTCGCTCCTTGTTTGATTTAAAGTTGGTCAAAGGACAGCTCCGGGGTAACTCGCCGCCGCAAAGGATGCAGAGACTGATTCAGCCCAGTAGGCTTATCCGGTATGAGGGCGGGGCGGGGCGTGACTGCGCAGGAACCTGATCACCGCATCGCTGAACAAATCATTGCGATCCCCCGCGACCATATGTCCAGCTTCAGCAACGTCTGCCAATTCGGCGTGCGGAATTAACTCCTGCAAGGCTTTTGCCCCCTCAGGGCTGACTACGTCGCTACTCCCGCCGCGCACCAGTAGTGTAGGGACCCGAATATTTCGCGCAGCGATTTCTCGACGCTCCTGTTGGATCAGGGCCTCACCGGCTTGTGTGCGCGTTGCGTGGTCAAGAAAGCGCGGATCCCAATGCCAGTACCATCGGCCCTCGCGCAGGCGCAGATTTCGCCGCAGTCCCTCAGGGCTAGGCGGACGTGCCCGATGCGGGTTATAGGCTGAGATGGCATCTGCCGCCTGATTCAGATCGTCAAATCCGTCGGTATGGGCGCGCATGAACGCAAGTACGCGCGCCACCCCCTTGGGTTCCAATCGGGCGGCAATGTCCACAAGGACCAGTGCGCTGGCGTAATCGCCAGCCGACTCCCCGAGCGCGACCATCGAGGTCAACCCGCCCATCGAGGCGCCCACCAGAACCGGTGCCTTCCTGAGTCTGGATTTGACGGCAGTCAAGTCCGCAATCAGAGCGTCAGGGCTGTAATCCCCTTGATCCGACCAAGCACTGTCACCGTGGCCCCGTGCATCGTAAGCAATTGCGTAGTAACCCGCCTCAGCGAGTCTTAGTGCGGTCCCGGCCCAGGCGTGACGCGTTTGGCCGCCGCCGTGCAGCAGAATGACTGGCGTGCAGGCCGGATCGCCTGCTGCTTCGGCCGCCAGAAGATGTCCGTCATCGCCGCTGAGCGATACGTCGCGAACGGGCGGCGGTACGGTTGGATTATTTAGCAATGGTCGAGTTTAGGCGATGATTCGGAGCATCCATTCGCGGAATGGATATGTGGCGAAAAGAGATCAGTCAAGTGAGCGCGCAATCAATTCCTTCATGATCTCATTGGTGCCACCGTAGATTTTTTGTACCCGTGCATCCTGGTACATTCGGGCAATCGGGTATTCGGTCATGTAACCAAAGCCGCCGAAAAATTGCAGGCACTCGTCGATGATTTCGCATTGTTTCTGGGTGCCCCACCATTTCGCCATCGAGGCAGTCGCTGCATCAAGCCTGCCCATCATCAATTTTTCGATGCAGTCGTCGATAAAAACTCGTCCAATGGTGAGTTCGGTCTGTCGCTCGGCCAGCTTGAAGCGCGTATTCTGAAACTCGATCAGTGATTTTCCGAAAGCTTTGCGTTCACGTACATAAGCTAGGGTGTGGTGCATGGCAGCCTCGGCAGCAGCAATTGCGCCTAGCCCGATGATCAGGCGCTCGCGTGGCAACTGATTCATCAACTGGTAAAAACCCTGGCCCTCGCCTCCACCCAGAAGATTATCCGCCGGTACGCGCATGTTCTCGAAGAATAGCTCCGCTGTGTCCTGCCCCTTCTGGCCGATTTTGTGCAGCAAACGACCGCGGGTAAAGCCCGGCAGGGAGGCGGGATGCTCAGCAACGACCAGAGAGATTCCCTTGGCCGCAGAGCTGGGATCTGTTTTGCAGACAATAATCAGCAAGCCGGCATGGTGGCCATTCGAGATGAAGGTTTTCGAGCCATTGATGATGTAGTCATCACCATCACGCTCGGCTCGTGTGCGTACAGCCTGCAGATCTGAGCCTGTGCCAGGTTCTGTCATGGCGATGGCCCCAACCAATTCACCTGATACCAGCTTCGGCAACCAGCGCAGCTTTTGCTCCGGTGTAGCGCAGCCAACAATGTAATGCGCGACGATTTCATGCACGCCCTTTGCCCAAGCCGTATTGCCGGCATAGGCCTGTTCTTCAAGGATCACTGCTTCGTGTGCAAATGTTCCGCCAGCGCCGCCGTATTCTGCCGGTACATCGGTACACAATAGGCCCGCTGCGCCAGCCTTGGTCCAGAGCTCCGGATCCACATATTGCTGCTCTGCCCAACGCTCTTCGTGCGGCGTGATCTCAGCGGCGATGAACTTGCGCACATTGTCGCGAAACAGCGACAGTTCCTCGTCCATCCAACGCGATTCGTCTTTTTTGAGGGTGATGCTCACATTGAAAAGCCGCCGCCGCAGACGAGCACCTGCCCGCTGACGTAGTTGGACTCTGGAATGCAGAAAAGATAGACCGAACCTGCTGCCTCGACTGGTGTTCCGGCACGTTTTAGCGGCACAGATGCTTCCATTGTCTTGAGTAGGTCCGGATTGACGCCTACTTTGATTTTGCGTCCTTCGACATCAATGCTTGCGTCTGTTCCGGCCGCAGCTTCGGTCAGGCGGGTCTTGATCAGACCGAAGGCTACGCAGTTAACGTTCACTTTGTAGCGGCCCCATTCTTTTGACATGGCTTTGGTCAGGCCGATGATCGCGGCCTTTCCGGCGGAATAATTAGCCTGTCCGGCATTACCGCCCGTGCCTGCAATGGAGGAAATGTTCACTACTTTGCGAAAAACTTCACGCCCCTCCATGGCTTCCTTCTTCGACTGTACGCGCAAATACTCAGATGCCGCGCGCAGGATCTGGAACGGGGCGGTGACGTGGACGTCCATGATGGCGTGCCATTGCTCGTCGGTCATCTTGTGAATGACGTTGTCCCAAGTGTAGCCAGCATTGTTGACGATGATGTCGAGCCCGCCCAACTTGTCGATAGCCGTGTTGACAAAGCGCTCCGCAAATCCGGCTTCGGTCACACTACCCGCACAGGCGATGGCCTTGCGCCCCATGGCCTGGATAGCGGCGACGGTCTCCTCTGCAGGGGCTGGATCGAGATCGTTAACGACAACATTGGCACCTTCAGATGCGAGTTTGAGAGCTATTTCGCGGCCGATACCACGACCTGATCCAGTGACTAGCGCCACTTTTCCTTCGAGTTTCATGAATTCTGATTCCTGTCTGTAATGGGAAGAGTTACTTCAGTTCAACCAAGGCGTCGCCGGACAGCTTGACGTCGCCGTTGTCGTCAACGACGCCGATTTCCAGCTTTACGAGTGTTTGACCATTCCGTTCGAATTTCTCGACGACTTTGCCACCGCAGCTGAGCTTGGCTCCAATGGGAGTAATCGCTAAAAAGCGCACAGAAAAATGACGCAACTGTGGCTGCGGAGCCCAGTGCGTTAGGAAGCGACCGAGATAAGCCATGGGTAACATGCCGTGCGCGAAGACGTCGGGCATGCCTGCTGATTTGGCGAAGTCCAAGTCAATATGCACCGGGTTATGGTCGCCCGAAGCGCCGGCGAATAAGGCCAAAGTGGTTCGGGTAATCCTCGGAAGCTCCAGAGCTGGGAGTTCGTCGCCGACTTTAACCTGATCGAATGTTGGGAGGCTCATGCGGAGTGCTCCTTCGGGTTGCGGGCCACAATGACGCTGCGCGTCTCCATGACCTTGACCCCGTTCTGGTCAGTGATCATCGAGTCTTTAACGATAAAGTCCAATGCGCCGCCTTTCTTTGAGTAGATGTCGGAAATGCGTGATTCCACCTTCAAGACGTCACCGGCATAAGCTTGCGCGTGGTAGGTAAAGCTCTGTTCGCCGTGGAGAATATTGCCAATGGGAATGCCCAGCTCTTCCAGCAAAGTGAACATGATCCCCGCATCGAGGTCCACCCCCATCAGGAAAGTCGGAGGCACTGGCAGGTTTCTGAAGCCCGCAGCCTTCGCCGCCGCTTCGTCCAGATATTCCGGTCGAGTTTCTCCGATTGCTTTGGCAAAAAAACGTAGGCGACCTTTTTCAACTTCAAATAGCGTGCTTGGGAGTTGGTGGCCAATGAATTTCGGATCTATCACGTGAAGACTCCTTTTCAGACCTGATACATCGTGACGACACAAGCACCACCCAGTCCGAGGTTATGTTGCAGCGCGGTCTGTGCACCCTTGACCTGACGGGCCTCAGCCGTACCGCGTAATTGCTGGACCAACTCTGTGCATTGAGCCAGACCTGTAGCACCCAGCGGGTGTCCCTTGGATAGCAGGCCGCCGGAGGGGTTGGTGACTACGCGCCCGCCGTAGGTGTTGTCGCCATCATTCACCATTTTCTCGCCACCGCCTTCCGGGGCGAGGCGAAGCGCCTCGTACGTAAGCAGTTCGTTGGTGGCAAAGCAGTCATGCAGTTCTACTACGCTGACGTCCTTTGGATCGACGCCGGCCATCTCGTAGACCTGGTCGCCTGCTGCACGCGCCATGTCATAACCGACGAGCTGCATCATGTTCTTTGATTCAAAGGTTTCGGGCGTGTCCGTCGTCATGGATTGCGCAATTATTTTTACGCGCGAGTCCAATCCGTGGGCCTTCGCGAATTTTTCCGAACAGATGATGGCTGCTGCCGCGCCGCAGGTCGGGGGGCAGGCCATCAGGCGCGTCATGGGACCAATCAGGACGGGTGATGCCATCACTTCTTCCACGCTTAATTCTTTGCGGAAAAGTGCAACAGGATTATTCACAGCGTGACGGCTGGCCTTTGCACGAATTTTTGCAAACGTCTCAGCCTTTGTTCCATATTTGTCCATATGTGCCATACCGGCGCCGCCAAAGTAGCGGATAGCCAGCGGAACCTCGGGCTGACCGACGAGATCGTCGCAGACTGCATCAAAAGGCAGAAAGGGACTGGGTCGGTCATTAAAATAGGAGCCGAGAGCGCCCGGCTTCATCTGTTCGAAACCGAGTGCGATCACACATTCGGCAGCCCCGCTTTGGACGGCTTGGCGAGCAAGAAAGAGGGCGGTGGAACCGGTCGAGCAGTTGTTATTGACGTTGATGACCGGGATGCCGGTCATGCCCACCGGATATAGGGCGCGCTGGCCGCAGGTCGAGTCCCCATATACATATCCAACATAAGCTTGCTGTACCGAATCGTATTCGACCCCCGCATCGACGAGGGCGCGACGGGCGGCTTCGGCGCCCATGTCGAAATAAGGTTCGCACGCACTCGGCTTGGTAAAAGGCACCATTCCGACACCGGCAACGACGACTGATTGGATCATTCTTTTCTCTCTTTCAAAGGATTTGGAGGGGTGATGCGGGAGGGCACAATTGGAATCTAGAAGTCAGGAGCCATTGGATGCCCGGGGAGGGGCTGCTTGAACCTTGTGGCTGCCGGTTTCGCCAGATTTCCGCGATTTAAATCGCAAAACCATTTGCGCCTATGGGCAAGACAAAATGAAGGCACGGCGGTGGAGGTGATCCTGCCGGGAGTCCTTAATTTCCACACACTAACTTCCGCACAATGCAATCCATCATCATTGCTCTTGGGACGAGGCCAACCAGATGTGCAGAGGTAATTCAAAAATTCTATCTGTATTCATGGGTCTAGTTTTTATTCAAGGATGCATGCTGACGAAAGTAAGGTCGCCGCGTTAACACAAGATCAGTCAAGCGTTTGTTAGATTTTCCCGGAATCAAACACCCTGATCTGGGAGCCGATTGTGCCAGATAAACCACCAGAATGAGCAAGTAGAGTCTTGCCCGACCCAACAAAGCCAGAAAAATCAAAGGTGTGTGAAGAGAGGGGAATTGTGCGTAGTGCTTCTATCCGCTATTGACTCGCGCCGGCACTCTAACTTAAAATCCGAATGTCGCCGGCAACTTTGCTGTTGACGTGTCAAGATGCGCTCGCCAACACGCTTAGGAAGATCAGCCATGAATACTGTCGCAGAGAAAAATACCTACCTGTCGCCCAAGGCTCCCTGGGCCAATATTTTCTACGGTCTGGCCGGGATCCTGATTTTGTTCGGGAGTTATCGGATTTATCAGCACGCTACATCCTTCACGGTGGGGCTGGATTATTTCTCCGAAGAATTCCAAACCTACTGGATGACCTTGCTCTACGTTCAGTTGCCCGTGCTGTTTGGAGTGGGCGCCGCACTTGTCGGATGGTTATTTCATACCCGTGATCGTGAAATGGGCAAGCTGGCACCTGTTGACGAACTGCGTCGCTATTTCGTGCTGCTGTCGTTGGTCATGTTCTTCGCGATCGTCGCCTATCTGGTCGCATCACCATTTACAGAAGCTGACGCGGCCTGGCATCAGGTGACAGTACGCGATACGGATTTCACCCCGACGCATATTGTTCTGTTCTATTTCGGCATCCCCATGTTCATCATGGCGGGTGTGGTTGCGTTCGTATATGCGCGAACTCGCCTTCCTCAATTTGCCAACAAGGTCTCTCTGCCTTTCGCCCTGGTTGTTGCCGGTCCGATCATGATCCTGCCCAATCTCGGTCTTAACGAGTGGGGCCACACTTTCTTCTATGCGGAAGAGTTGTTTGCGGCCCCGATTCATTGGGGGTTTGTGCTTCTGGGCTGGGCGACATTTGCAGCCGGCGGCCTGGTGGTTCAGATACTGACGCGTGTTGTAGAGCTGACCAAAGTGATTGGTCATGATGCGCAAGTAACGCCTGAAATTGCGAGCAGTGCGGTCTCTTCCGCCTGAGGTTGGCGATATCGCTTAAGGTGAATGAAGCGTTGACGTTGAATGGTAAGGGCGCCTGAGATGGCGCCCTCACCGCAAAACGGTGACAGTCCGTTTAAGGGGCAATGAGTGGCTCTTTTCGCCTCTACCATTAGCCACCAATAATTAGATGCGTATAAAGCTAGCACAAGACCGATCTGGCTTGTGCCAGAAACGCTGAGTTGGAGACTCCCGTATGAAAGCTGTAGACGCTGTAGAACCTTCCGAATCAAAGCCCTTTGGGCTCAGTTCGTCGAAAGAGCAGCACAAAGCATATGTTCAGGTGGATTTGCTGGTCATTCCGCTGATTGTTTTGCTTTTCATGGGAATCTTCAGTTTTCACTTCGCTTTGCTGGTTGGCGATTGGGACTATTGGGTGGATTGGCGTGATCGTCGATGGTGGCCCTTGGTTACACCTTTGGCCCTTTCGGTCTTGCCAGGGGTATTTGGGTTTCTGCTGTGGGATAAATTGCGGCTCCCCCTGGGAGGGACGCTTACCATCTTGTGCTTGACGCTGGCAGCCTGGATCAGCCGTTATCTGAATTTCCATCTGTTTGCTGATTTTCCAATGAATTTCGTCTGGCCTTCGACCTATATTGCTTTGGGGCTGATTTTGGATTGCATGCTGTTATTGACGGGCAGTTTTTTTTGGACAGGCTTGTTTGGTGGCTTCGCGTTTGGCTTGTTGATCTATCCGCTCAACTGGGCCTTGCTTGCGCCGTTTCAGGTGCCCGTAGAGCTTCACGGGACGATGCTCACCGTGGCCGATCTGATGGGGTATGAATATATACGTACTGCAATACCCGAATATGTTCGGATCATTGAGGAGTCGACGCTTAGAACCTTTGGGTCGGCGGTTACACCGCTGACTGCGGTTTTTGCGGGATTTTTAAACATCATGAATTACTGGTTCTGGCTGTGGATCGGCTATCTGGGCGCTAAGGCGATCTGGATCCGCAAGATTGTATAAGGGCACGAAATAATGAAATTACTACGTGCCATTTTGCTTCCATTGCTGGTGCTGAGTGCGAGCTATTCCCCGACTTTGTTCGCGCATGGCGAACGTGCGCAGATGCCACAATTGCGCATGCGGACGGTTCATTGGATCGACGTTCAGGCCTCGACAACAAAGCTGTCGATTAATGAAATCGTCAAGATCAGTGGCAAGTTCATGCCCTCCAAGTTCTGGCCGCATCATGTGGACTCGATCGAAGAAACCGCATATCTGAACATTGGGGTTCCCGGACCCTCATTCGTGCGGCTGGATTCGCGAGTCAACGGGGTACCGATGATTCGGTCGACTTCCTTTCGTAAAGGTGAGGTCTACGAATTCGAGATTACGCTCAAAGCTCGCAAGACCGGGCGCTATCACGTTCACACCGTGATCAACGTCGAGGGTGCCGGCCCCATGATCGGCCCGGGTATGTGGGTTGAAGTCATTGGCGATGAAGCTGGTTTCGCGAACACTGCCGAGACTTTGCTGGGAGAGACGATTGACCTGGAGAGCTACGGCCTGGGCAACGTAATGTTCTGGTCCGCTCTATGGTTCGGAGTAGGTCTGCTTTGGTTTGTCTACTGGCTGACCAAGTGCCCGATTGTGGTGATACGGTTCAAAGGGACTTCTGAATTGGGTCCAGATGCCGACAAGATGATCACCCCGCTGGATCGACGGGTTGGCGGCATTTTCCTGGCACTGACCCTGACTCTGATTGTCGGTGGTTATATCTATGCTCAGGAAACGTGGCCTATTACGACTCCTCTGCAAACCGGCAGAATCGATGTGCCACCCTTGGAGCAGGCAGAAAATCCGATCTCGATCAAACTCATTGAAGCCCGTTATCGGATTCCGGGACGCAGTTTCCGCATGGAGTTCGATGTCATCAACGACGGCGACATGCCTGTCACAATTGGTGAGTTCGCGGCAGGAAATCTGCGCTTCATTAATTCCAACGTTCTCGATGTACAACCCAAGGATGAGCATGACCTGGTGGCATCCGACGCGCTTCGAGTAGAAGGCGCGCCCGTGGCAGCAGGTGCGACTCAGCGCGTGGTGATTTTTGCAGACGACGCGATGTGGGAAACTGAACGCATGACGACCATGATTTCGTCGCCGGATGCCGTTGTCGCGGGAGTTCTGTCCTTCTTCGAAGTGGGTGGGGACAAGAGGCATTTGGTCGAGTTCGGTGGCCCCATGATTCCCGATTTTGGCATGGGTAAAAGCTGATGCAGTCGCGCAATGCATTCCGGCTGCTGCTCGCTCTTCCAATATTGGTTGCTGCAACCGCAGCAACTGGTCACGGTGGGGTTTCAGTTGAAGACGACAAATGTGTCATGAAAATTGGCGACATGAGAGCGCACTTCACCGGTTATCAGCCAGAAAAGCGTGCCACGCAGGAATTTTGCGAGAGCATTCCGGAGCTTGGCCGCGCCATTATCGTAATCGACTATGTCAGCGCCGCACTGCGCAAGCAGGAGGTCGAATTTCGGGTGCTTCGTGACAGTAAGGATTTGAAGTCGCGAGGACGATATGAGGACCTTGGCACACAGACTGAAATCGAAGCCGCGACGCTGGTGCATGTACCGCCGCAGGTTTATCCGAGAGGCACTCTGACCTTTGACCAGAAGTTCGAGGCGCCAGGCTGGTATATCGGAATGATCTCGGCCAAAAATCCTGAGACAGGAGAAGTTCTGCATTCGGTATTTCCGTTCAAAGTTGGCATCAACAGCCTGTGGCGATACGCACCGGCGTTCATGATTGTTTTTGCGTTAGCAGGGCTGGCTTATCGTTTCAGCGCTCGAAAAACGGCACCCGGGAGCAAATCATGATATTCAGCAGGGCATTGCGCAGCATCTTGAGCCTCGCGGTCGGGGGCTGCCTTCTAGTCCATGGCGGCGTTGTTTTTGCTCACGCCGCACTGGTTAGTTCTGAACCCGGGCGGCGCGCTGTACTCACCGAAGCTCCTAAAGAAATCCGCCTGTGTTTCAACGAGAACGTGGAAGCAAAATTTTCCAAGGTCAGCCTTAGCAATGAAGACGGTGACGAGGTGCCGCTTGGAAACCTGCATGCCGATCCCAAGCAAGCTGCTTGTCTGAGTGCATCGCTTGATTCACTCCCTTGCGGCAAATACACCGTGAAGTATCGGGTCTTGTCGGTTGACGGTCACGTCGTTGATTACGGATATACGTTTAGCCTAACCCAGCCGTAAATCCCCGAAGTGCTAGAGTTTCTCTCAGCCGCTTCGCGTTTTCTGTCGGTAGCAGGGGCCTCGTGGATCATTGGTTCCTGCGTGTTTCAGCTCTGGTGCGTTCGGACTTATCCAAATCGCGGCGAACTGCCAAGCGCTTGGACCCTGCTCGTGGCATCCCTTGTGGTGTTAGTGGGTCACTCCGGCCTCATGTGGATACAGGCGCTCACGCTGGCCCAATTTGGGTCTGGCCAGACCAACTGGCATGACCTGATTAAAGGAACCCATATAGGCCAGGTGTGGCTGATTCGGGTATATCCCGCTGCACTTTTGTTGCTCGGGTCCTGCCTCGCCCTCACCCGCTGGACTGTGCAGGCTAGATGGGCCTGTGCCGTTCTGTCCGCCGCATACCTTGCCCTGATTCCCTGGGGCGGTCACGCAGCTGCAGCGGAGACCCTCTGGATGGTCATGGTGCCCAATATTCTTCATATTCTGGCGATGTCTATTTGGCTGGGCGCCCTGCCATCGTGGTTGTTGAGCGTCAGGTCCTATGCCCGTAAGGACGCGAGCGCGTTGTCAGGGCCAGTCCTGACGCTTGCACTGCAGCGTTTTTCGCGGCTGTCTGTGGTAATGATGACGGTTATTGTGAGCAGCGGCCTTTGGCTCGCCGATTTCTACCTTGAGAATGAAGGAGATCTCTTGGGTACGGCTTACGGCGGCTTGCTTCTGGCGAAAGTAAGCCTGCTGGCGCTCGCGTTGTTTTTCGCGAACAAGTTGCGAACGCGTTTTCTTCCTGAGCTTGCGTCATCTAATCGGGACTCCGTTCGAACCTCTAGGGCCGACGCTGCTGTTCAGCATGTCGGAGTGGAGTTGGCCGCGGCGCTTGCCGTAGTGATGTGTGCGGCTTGGCTCGCACAGACCACCCCGGCACTGCATGAGAGCACCCCTTATTGGTGGCTGCCGTTTCGCTGGTCAATTGAGGCAACTTGGTCTGATTCTGCGCTCCGCCCATGGATTCTGGGTTCAATAGCAGCTCTGACAGCGGCGGTAGGCATCGCGGCGGGATTGCGGCGCACCCACGCAGTTTATTTGGCCGCGCTGCTGGCTGGAATGGCGCTGACTGTACTGGCTTGGGCGCTTGCCGTCCCTGCCTATCCCGATACGTTTCGCCGCTCGCAAGTACCGTATCTGACATTGTCCGTCTCGAGTGGGCGGGAGTTATTCAATGAGCACTGCGTTAGCTGTCACGGCAGCGGTGGTCTCGGTGACGGAGTCCTCGCGAAAAACCTGCCCGTGCCACCTGCAAACCTCTCGGAGCCACATACTGCATTGCATACGGCTGGCGACATGCACTGGTGGCTGAGCCAGGGAATACCTGAGAGCGGTATGCCGGGGCTGGCTTCGGTGCTGTCAGAAGATGACCGCTGGGATTTAATCAATTTTCTGCGGGCCTTCTCCCAGGGCTTCGAGAGTCGCGTTCTGCGTGCCTCAGTGGTTCCAAATCAAGCCTGGTTGGGCGCGATCAATTTTTATATCGAGGGTGATAAGGGACCTTCGGAACTAAAAGCCTATCGCGACAGTCACAATGTTCTGTTGGTATTTCTCGGTGGGAAGGAGGCAGCAGATCGCGCGCAGCGACTTGCGAGTGCCTATCCGGAGATTCAGTCGAAGCGCACGCAGATTCTGGCAGTGCCGCTCGGCGATAGTCTGCTTCCCGCAGATTTGCCATTTCCGGTGCTGAAATCCGGGGCTGCTGACATCTGGGCCGCCTACGAGTTATTGACCCGCACGATCGGAGACCGTGGATCACCCGACCGACTAGATATGAACTGGACGCATGCTGAATTTCTCATTGACCGTTTTGGCTATCTGCGAGCACGCTGGATCGCTCAGGACGATGATGTGGGCTGGAGCGTTGTCGAGAATCTATACCCTGAATTGCAGTTGCTAAATGATGAGCCGCGACTTCGTCCGCCGCCTGACGATCACATTCATTAAACCTGATTTGGAGCGATATATGAATACAATACCCGCAATCATTGCAGCCGTGACGATTGTTTTCTGCACGGTGCCAATCGCACACGCCGGCGGTGATGACGCGCATAAACACCATCAGCATCATCATCAAATGTCTGCGTCGCAAGAGGGGGGCGGCCCGGAAGCCAAGGGCGCGACAGAGGTGCCCCCCTTACGAATTCTATTTCCTGAGTCTGGCGCCAAAGTCGGAACCCAGCTGGCAGTCGTATTCGAGACTCCCGGGGAAATGGCCAGGCTGACCATGAGTGCGCCCGTGGTGGGTACGCATCTGCATATCGAAACCGATGGCATTTCTCTGATGCCCGGTGAAAAACAGCTCGTTCGGCTCGGCGGCAATCGCTATGTATTTTTGTTTGATTTGCCAGTCAAGGCAGGCGAACGTAGCCTGCGAGTCTACTGGTCAGACGGTATGCATCAGACCATTGAATCGAGCATTCAGTCAGTAGACATTACGGTCGTTGATGATTCGGCATCTTCGAAAGAATAACGCGGATCATTATAGGGCGAGAACCCCAAATATCCGTCGCCAGGGAGTCGAGCGGACAAGTTAAATGAGCTTGGCCGCTTGATTCTAGGTGTGCGTCCTATTACTTGAAAAAATTAGCGGCAGGTCGGTGTCGTTAATCTCGATGATCATTGATCCAGTCCAACGTTGAGTGTCAAGCTGGACTATTGACAGTGTCTAGAACAAGCAGCGCTCGAATGCACCACATCGTTCTGTAACTATCTCGACCTGCACCTAAATTGAGCGACGCCTCAAATCGAGACGTCTCAAATCGAACTTAATCCGCCGCGTTTTTGATCCAAGCAATAAAACGTACGCCCCAATTTGCAAGCTGGGCCACACCGTCATAAATCCAGTGTTTAACGCTCGTCCAGGCCGAGCCCTTGCTCCGCTCTGCTTTCAGCGTGTAGTGCCCGACTCGCGTCAGGTAGGCATGAATTGCCTGCGACTCTTCGGCAGACAGCGTGTCAGAAAATCCAGGCATGCCGCGCTCCCGCTGTGCGCCGCCAAGCACAATCCCATCAAAAATCTTGTGGGTTTCTGCGCTCATATAGCGCAGATCTGCCACATTCGGATGACTGATTCCGCCCGGGCCATGACAGTACACGCAGTATTTGTGATAGAGCTTGTTGCCGGTATCTATCTGGTCCGAACTCGCCGTGTCGACGGGGGGCTCCGGCAGGCGTCGCGGCCGTTCGACTGCGGGGAGTTGAGCGTTGCCCCCGAGTTTGAAGGTCATCAGGCGGCCCTGTGTGGAGGGGGCTTCTCGGGTGTTGCTGGAAAAGCCGAACGACATACCAAAAGCGCCGCCCCATCCAACCAGAACACTTACATATTGCTCGCCATCAACGGTATAGCTAATCGGGGAGCCAATCACGCCTTGCTGCACGTCGTAATGCCAAAGTAATTTGCCACTGCTGGCATCGTAGGCATCGAAGTAGCCGCGTCCTGTGCCCTCAAATACGAGGTTCTCGCCGGTGCACAACGCACCGCTGTTCCAGGGGGTCTCGCTATTGTGTCGCCAAACCTCTTTCTGTTTTATCGGGTCCCAGGCCAGCAGAAATCCCTGCGCGGTCGCAGCACCGACTTTCTTTACGATTTCGCGGTCTAGCCATGCAGGAATGGTGAGATCCTTCATTACGTCCATTCCTACGTTCCAGAACTTCGGGTTGTATTCGAAGGTATCGTCCTGACGGTAGATCATTGCCAGCTCGCGCGCTGGAATATAGACGTAGCCGGTACCTGGATGAAAGCACATGGGCTGCCAGTTATGCCCGCCCATGGGGGAGGGGAATTGGTAGACGGGACTGGTCTTGTAACTATTATCAGTTTCGACGGGGCGCCCAGTCTGCAGGTCAATTTTTTCGGCCCAAGACACGTGGACATAATTTTCTGCGGATATCAGTGCGCCTGTGGCTCGATCTAGGACATAGAAAAAGCCGTTCTTGGGAGCCTGCATGATGACTTTGCGCTGCTTGCCGCCGATTTCCAGGTCCGCCAATACCATGTGTTGCGTAGCGGTGTAGTCCCATCCATCGCCCGGTGTGGTCTGGTAATGCCAAACATACTCTCCGGTGTCAGGTTTCAAGGCGACAATGGAAGAAAGAAAGAGGTTGTCACCACCCGCAGGGCTTCGGATTTCTTTGTTCCAGGGTGCCCCATTTCCGACGCCGATATAGAGCAGATCCAGCTCCGGGTCATAGGCCATGGAGTCCCAGACGGTTCCGCCGCCACCGACTTCCCAGTATTTTCCACTCGGATCCCAGGTTGCCGCCGCTTTCTCGAGTATGGGGCGCTCAAAGGGTAGGGAGGGATCACCGGGGACCGTATAAAAACGCCAGGCCAGATCGCCAGTCTCGGCGTCATACGCACTTACATAGCCACGCACGCCAAGTTCAGCGCCGCCATTGCCGATCAACACTTTGCCGTTCACGACGCGCGGCGCACCGGTGATGGTATAGGGCTTGGCGAGATCAACTGTCAGCGTGTCCCAGACTACAGCACCGCTCGCAGCGTCGAGTGCGACCAAGCGACCGTCGAAAGTGCCGACGTATAACTTTCCGTTCCACATCGCCGGGCCGCGATTGACGATGTCGCAGCAACCATATTGCGCTCGATCGCGGTCTACCTTCAGATCGTTTTCCCACAGAATTTTGCCGCTGCGTGCGTCGACCGCATAAGTGGCACCCCATTCACCTGTGAAGTAAAGCACGCCGTCTACAACTAGGGGCGTCGCCTCCAGGCCACGTTTGCTTCCCAAATCCAGATACCACGCGAGGCCGAGATTCTTTACATTGTCTGTGTCGATCTGGGCGAGAGGGCTGTAGCGCTGTTCGTCTTGTGTTCGTCCGTGCTGAATCCAGTTGTCGACTTCTGAACTTGCCGCGGCGAGCCTCTCTGCGTCGATGGCAGTGCCTCCAGCATAGGCGGACTGGCTCACTGCCATCGAAAGCAGGAAGCTCAGGAATATGTGGCAATGCGCTTTTCTTGACTTAATGGGCACGAAGATAGCTCTCCAAAAATAGGAAATCGAATTGATGGTACGGCGATGCCGACGAACTCAAACTGCGGTGGGGATCCCAAGAACGGTCGCGTGGGAATCAAGAAACTCGATGCACCTGAGGAAGCACATCGTGAAAAGCATAGATTCAAAATCGAGATCGGTCGCGTAGCGCATGCAAAAAAGATTATACAGGGACTGTCCCTGTTTCAGTGCAGCGGCAGGATTCATCCCATTCTTGCGCCCGCGCAAGATAAACAGTTGGGCGTCTGGCTTGGGCAGCTTGGACATGATGAGATTGAATGCCCGCAGCGTTTGTGGCGCCAGGCCCATCGACTGTTGTAAGGATTAAGGCCTCATCACTCCTCATGAATACGCGCCTGGGGTAGGGCGCGGACCTGATCCGCGGATGTGCAACGATTGCAATCATGCTTTTCTGATGCACCGGCCGGGACACGGCTCCTGAGAAGAGTTGTTTCAGGCCAATTTGGTTGTTCCCGAGCGTCGGGCCGGCTTTTGGGAAGGAGCCTCTATCGGCCCTGCGCCTTCAAGCGGGTAAATTGCCTGCGGTATTACACAGATTCTATTCGCCTCTGCAGCCAAAATATATTGGCGCAGGGTTAGAATGTGCACCGGTGGTGGCTTTGCAGGATTCAGGGATTAGAAATGGCCAGAAAAAAGGCTGAAGCGCCTGTCGATGCGCCCTATAAGATCAGCGATTTGGCGCAAGCGTCCGGCTTTAGCCGAGAAACGATTCGCTTCTATATTCTTCAAGGTTTATTGCCGCCCCCGGTAAAGACATCACCCAATATGGGCTGGTATAGCGATCACCATCTTGAACTGCTTTCCATGATCCGGAAGCTGCAGAACGAGCGTTTTCTGCCGCTCAAGGCAATCAAGAGCATCATGCAAGGCTCATCCGAAGAGTTTGAGTTTTCCATTGAGCAGACGGAAGTGTTGGCTGAGCTCCGTCGTCTACTGGCGACTGAGCACCGTGATCTGGTTGTCAGTGACAATGCCGGTGCTTTGGCGGCAGAAATGGGGCTATCGCGCCGCGATCAAAAAGAACTGCGTAATTTGGGGTTTTCTGAATCAGGTGTCGCCACCTTTTCCGATGTGGAGGTTGCGAGAATCTGGTTGCAGATGAAAGATGCTGGGCTTTCGGAGGAACGAGGATTCAGTCCGAAGGATTTGAGCTTCATCATCGACTTGGTGGAATCCGCAGTTGACAGTGAGATGGAGATTTTTCGTCGCCGTATCAATCGTATGTCCACCGACGAAGCGCGTAAATTGCTCGATGTGGTGATTCCTTCGATCAACTCTCTATTCTCGATCCTGCATGAGCGTCATTTGAATGCCTACGTTCATCAGTATTTCGAACTGGCAAGAAGGCATGAGGCAGATGGGAAAATGCCCGACGAAAAGCCCGATAACTAGTGGTGTCAGAAAAAAGCGAAGGTGCGGTGAGGTTTGTGGGGCGCCTCAATTCATCGCGCTATCAGCGGCTAGCCAAAGCAGTCGGACCTGCAAATGTCCGGCCCCTGAGCGATCCATCATATCCGGCGCTATGAGCGTGCTTCCTTGTTGCCAGCATCAGCCGAGGCCGCATGCAAGAAGACTTCGAACTCAGATGACTGCAGCAGGCTGGCCGGGCCTGAGTGTCGATCGCTATTG
>JBFJJV010000032.1:0-23837 GCA_041635265.1 Panacagrimonas sp. | reverse complement strand
GAGGTCTGGCGGGCCGCCAGAAACGGCAGCTGCAGAGTTCTTATCGGGACGCGTTCAGCCGTGTTTGCGCCACTGGCGGATCTGGGCCTGGTGATCGTCGATGAAGAACACGACGCCTCCTACAAACAGCAGGAAGGCTTTCGTTATAACGCCAGAGACGTGGCCGTGATCAGGGCACAGCAATCCGGTATTCCGGTGATTCTCGGGAGCGCGACCCCCTCTCTAGAATCTCTTTACAACGTGGAACGCGAACGCTACCAGCACATCCAGCTACAGCAGCGCGCTGGTCAACACAATTTGCCCGACATACAACTGCTCGACGTTCGCGGCCAGCAGCTGGAACACGGAATCTCGCCACAGATGATGAGCGCCATCGAGCGTCACCTCGAAAACGAGGGGCAGGTTTTGATGTTCGTCAATCGACGCGGTTACGCGCCGGCTGTTCTGTGCCACGACTGTGGCTGGGTCGCGCCCTGCCCGCACTGTGATGCGAGGCTCACACTGCATCGAAGAAAAGGTCGACTGATCTGTCACCATTGCGGTACCGACACGCGTGTTCCCGTGCGCTGCACTACCTGCAAAGGCACCACTCTGATTCCTGTGGGTCAGGGCACCGAACGCATCGACGAGACACTGAAAGAAAGATTTCCGGAGGCGCGCGTCGAGCGCATGGACTCTGACCGGGCGCGCAAGGCGGGCGAGCTCAAACGCCTGCTCGCCGATATCGCTTCCAGAAAAATACATATCGTGGTCGGCACCCAGATGCTGGCCAAGGGGCATGACTTCGCAGGGCTGAGTCTGGTCGGCGTGGTCACTGCTGATCAGGCGCTTTACAGCAGCGACTTTCGCGCCGTTGAACGCATGATGCAGATGCTCACCCAGGTCTCCGGGCGTGCTGGCCGCGGCAGCCTGAAAGGCGAGGTGATCGTGCAAACCCATGAGCCAGAGCACCCCCAGCTGCGGGCTTGGTTGACACAGGGTTATTCCGGGCTGGCGCGCAGCCTGCTCACGGAGCGCCAATCCGCTGGCCTGCCACCGCACGCACATCTGGCTTTATTGCGTGCAGACAGCCTGACAGAGAGTAGCGCACTCAACTTTCTCAAGCGCGTAGGGGAGTTGATCCCGCGTGGAAACGTAGAGGTCATGGGGCCGGTGCCGGCACCGATGGAACGTCGAGCAAACCGTTATCGAGCCCAACTTCTTTTTCGTTGCCAAAGCAGGACGCGGTTACAGCATATGCTTTCGCAAATTTCGAGAAAACTTGACCACGTCGAAAACGCGCGACGTATCCGCTGGTCGATTGATGTAGATCCTGTGGATCTGTTCTAAATCCGCAGGATCGTTCGAAGCCGCGGCACTCACCCAGCATGGCCACACTGACCGGCCGTGTGAAGCTACAGTGTTCGACGCCCGCTGACGAAAGAAATCACCCAGAGCACCAGAGACACGACAAACAGAATCTTCGCTATCCAGGCAGCATCACCGGCAATGCCGCCAAAACCAAACACGGCAGCGACGACGGCCACCAGCAGAAACATCAGTGAATAGTGCAACATGATTGATCTCTCCTTATTTCTGGCTCTTTAACTCCGGCACTTGAAACTGCAGTGAACGGGAGCATCTGATCTCTTCAATTTTTGATTCGAGCAAAGAGCCAACGAAGACCAGTATCCACATAAGGCCTTAACAATCAGCGAACGTGCAGCTGGGCGCCCTAATTTTTCAGAACCTCGAACGGTCAGCCAGCAGTCATTGATGGACGCACGCTGAGCTCTTAAGGCGCCAACCACGGCATATTTCCACGCACTTTCTAAACCTGAAATATGCCGCCTAGGATTGCACCCCGGCTTGCCCCGGTAACCGAAGGAATGTTACCGGGAAGTTGCTTCAAACGTCGGCATGCCAGCCAGGCGAAGGCGCTGGCCTCAACCTGTTGCGGGTCAAGTTCAAGGGCATCGACGGTTTCTACCGTGACCGGTGCCAGCAATTCGGTGATTCGACTAAAGAGGTGCCGGTTTCCGACACCGCCGCCGCACACAAACAGACGCTTCGTTGCAGGCGCGTAATGTTTCAGCCCCTGCTCTACGCAGCGCGCTGTGAACTCGGCCAACGTCGCTTGCACGTTCTGAGAATTGCGCCGATGCAGATCCGCGTCTCTCGCCTCAAGCCAAGCGAGATTGAACAAGCCGCGCCCGGTACTTTTAGGTGGAGGCAGGACGAGATAATTCTCTAACATCAGCTTATTCAGCAAATCGTTTTCTACGCTGCCGCCGGCTGCCCACTGGCCCTCTGCATCGAATGCCTGCCCCAAGTGACGTTCAGTCCATTCGTCCATCAGGCAACTGGCCGGCCCGCAATCGAATCCCGTCACGCGCGACACGTCCAGGTCGGGAAGTAGTGTCAGATTGGCAATGCCACCCAGGTTCAGTACGGCGCGTGGCTCCAGAGCGGAAGCAGCAATCGCATGATGAAAGATAGGTAACAGTGGCGCGCCTTGCCCGCCCAAGGCCATGTCGGCCCGGCGAAAATCTGCGACCACGGGAATACCGCAACGCGCGGCAATGCGTGATGGGTCACCGAGTTGCAAACTGTTGCCGATTTGGGCTGCATCGTGAAATACCGTTTGACCGTGACTCCCGATCGCCACCACGTCACCGGCGGACAGCATTGCCTGCTCCAGCAATCGCTCGATGGTCAGGGAGAACGCATCGGCAACACGGCGATCCAGCAGGGCGTAGTGCGCCAAAGAGACCGGTGTAGCCTCCCGGCTGAGCTCAAGGAGATCGGATCGGAGCTCAGGCTCGTAGCGCCCGACATAATGTGCGCGGACACCCGCAAACTTGCCACTATCAAAAAAAGCCAGGACGGCATCAATGCCGTCCTGGCTTGTTCCTGACATCACACCAATAAAGTTTTCGCGCATGCTGCGCGACCGCCTGGATGACGAACTAGTTCGAGGTCGCCGAAATTGCGGGAAGAATTCCGCTGACGCTCATCGCCACTTCGGGTACATCCGCAGCGTCTATCTGCGCCAGCAACGGCATCACCTGCAAACGGAAGGCGGCCAACTGCTGCCGCGCAATGGGATTCGCGCGAGGCATGACAATTTTCACCGGGTTCTTGTGAATGCCGTTCACACGGAACTCATAATGAAGATGTGCAGCGGTGGCCAGGCCCGAAGATCCCACGTAGCCGATAACCTGCCCCTGTTTAACGGGGGAGCCATTGCGCAGACCACGGGCAAACCGTGACATGTGCGCATACAGCGTTTCGTACTTGCTTCCATGTTGAAGCACGACGGTTCGGCCGTAGCCGCTCTTGCTGCCCACGAACTTTACCCGGCCCTTGCCGGTGGCCTTGATTGGCGTGCCCGCGCGGGCGGCATAATCTACCCCTTTGTGCGCGCGAATAGTGTTCAGAATCGGGTGGCGCCTGTGCATATTGAAATGAGAGCTTATGCGCACGACATCCAGAGGCGTCCTAAAAAACGCCTTGCGCAATGACTGCCCCTCAGGGGTGTAATACGCAGCTCGGCCCTTGCTGTCCATATAGCGGACGGCGCGATGCGTCTTGCCTTGGTTGATGAACTCGGCGGCAAGCAAGTCTCCGTCACGCAATTTCTTGCCGTCTTTGTATAGCTCTTCGATCACCACAGAGAAGCGATCGCCCCGGCGCAAGTCCAGCGCAAAATCGATGTCATAGCGGAACAGTTCGGCCAGATTCATCACAGCGCGCACTGGCAATCCCGCTTTTTGTCCCGCAACAAAAAGTGAACTGTCGATGACGCCAGCGACCACGCGCTGGCTACGTTCGACTTCTGCCGTCAGGGTGTTGGACGTGTAACCGGCCTCGGTCTTGCGAACGTGCAGGGTTCGCAGATCATCTAGCGCATAGCGGAGCTCGACCAGTTCTCCATCTCGCTGGAGGATCTCAATCTTCTCGCCGGCCTTGACGTACTTGAGCTGGCGGGCATCGTTGCCCAGACCCAGAATGGCGAGCCAGGTGCTCTGACCCAAACCTCGGGATTCGAACAGGGTAGAAAGCGTATCCCCAGATTTGACGTTCAGAGTGGCCCATTCAGTGGCACGGGGCACCGTCACCGCGCTAGCGGTGGCAACCGAAATCGCCTGCTCAAACGTCATCGCTTCGGCCATTTCGGCTTCGGATAATAAAGTCGCATCGAGGCTGCCACGGGTAGCCGTGCTCTCGCGCGAAACGAGTGCCGCGAGGCCAAACACGCAAACAGAAGCGGCTAATACGATCCTCTTCGCTGAACGGGGCTGCCGCTCAGCTGGGCTATAATCTAGCTTCATGTTATTGACTCGGTTGAATCTTTTTGCCAAGCGAAATAATCGCGCGGGCCAATTGAGGCGATCTCAAGCTTTCTCCCCTGCACTCAATCAGCTGTTCAAGTTGACAAGGGTACATATTTTTGCCCTGTACGCAAGCACTTGCAGCGTATAAACAATATTTCGCATGAAGGCCTCCCGACCTCATCGGGTGCCGGACGTCCATTATTTTCCTATCCATACCTATGCTTTTATCTGAACTAGAACGCGGTGCTTCCGAAATTCTTCCGCTGGAGGATTTCCGCACCCGACTCACGGAAGCGGCCGACAAGGGCATCTGCTTGCGAATCAAGGCCGGCTTTGACCCCACCGCCAGCGACTTGCATTTAGGACACACCCTTTTGTTAAACAAGATGCGTGCCTTTCAGGACGCTGGCCACGAAGCCATCTTCCTGATCGGCGACTTTACGGGGATGATCGGTGACCCGACCGGTAAAAATGAGACGCGCAAGCCACTGACGCGCGAAGACGTCGAGGCCAATGCCCAGACCTACAGAGAACAGGTTTTCAAGGTGCTGGACGAAGAAAGGACGACCGTGGTCTTCAACTCCAGCTGGCTGGACAAGCTCGGCGCAGAGGGCATGATCCGACTGGCAGCGCAGCAGACGGTGGCCCGAATGCTCGAACGCGATGATTTTTCCCAGCGCTATAAATCTGGCCAGGCCATTGCTTTACATGAATTTTTATACCCACTGCTGCAGGGCTACGACTCGGTCGCCCTCAAGGCAGACGTGGAGTTGGGCGCGACCGATCAGAAATTCAATCTCTTGATGGGGCGTCATCTGCAACAGCTTCACGGGCAAAGACCCCAAAACGTAATGATGGTGCCCATTCTCGAAGGCTTGGATGGCGTCAACAAGATGAGCAAGTCGCTGGGCAATTACATCGGCGTCAATGAATCCGCTCAGGAGATGTTCGGCAAGATTATGTCGATCTCCGACACCCTGATGTGGCGGTATTTCGAGCTACTCTCTTTCCGGCCTCTGACCGAAGTGGCTGAATTGCATAGAAAAGTAGAAGAAGGGGGAAACCCCCGAGACGTCAAGATGGAGTTGGGCGTCGAGATTGCCGACCGTTTCCACGGGGTCGGAGCTGGTGAAGCGGCCCGTGAAGCTTTCGTCAAACAGTTCTCGAAAGGAGCCCTGCCCGACAGCATCCCCGAAGTGCAGGTGGCAACGCCTTCGGAAGGGCTCTCTCTGCCACGTCTGCTCAAGGAAGCCGGGCTGGTCAGCAGCAATGGTGAGGGCGCCCGCATGATTAGCCAGCGCGCCGTGCGCGTCGATCAGCAGCGAGTGGAAGACAAGGCGCTGATCCTGGCTTCCGGGGCGGAGTACCTGTTGCAAGTGGGATCCCGGCGCTTTGCCCGGGTCAAACTCATCGCATCGTCACCGGATTAAATTTAGATCGCAGGCTCGGCCTTAGCCAGTTCGTCGATCTCGTGTTCCGCCATTCGATGTGAATCGGCCTCCGGCGCATCGTATTGCCGACTGGCCTCCAGAGCGCGACCGGCCCAGAACCGTGCCACTAGCGGATCGCCTGAGCGCCTGAGGGCTCTGGCGTGCATGACCCATACCCTCGGACCGGTGCGCACATCCCGCGGCCCGCGCAGATTTTCCCAGGACACTACTGCCAGCGTCGTCTGCCTGAGCATTTCCGGCCAGCGCTGGCGCCGCTCCGCAAGTTCAGCCAGACCCAGACGCGCCAAAACCGACACTTCATGGTCACGACCATTGGCCTGGAGCAATATCTGCTCAAAGTGCGTTTCGGCCAACGACGGTTGACGACCACCCAGCAAGAAAGCGCCCCATTGGTATCGAACGCGTTGCTGCAGTTCAGTGGGCTCCTGAGCGTTCTCGCGCGCCAGCACAGATTCCGTCAGCGGCGCCAGCTCCGAATGAGCCGCACTGTGTTGCCCCTGATGGCGGTAGGCCTCCGCCATCACCAAACCAAGCTCGATCTTATGGCGCTCGTCCATCTCGGAGGCGCCTGACAGCGCCAAGGCCTTGGCCTGAGACAGCGCAGCTTCAATCTGGCCTTCTGCGAGCAACCGTTGCGCGTGCATGAGCAGAGAAGCCGCATCTGATTCAGCAGTTGAGCCTTGCGATGGTTGGCCCCAGCTGCCTGGGCCACCAAGCAAATCGATGGCCACAGCGCGCTCGCCATAGCGGTGCAGCCATCCGCCGTAGCGGGCAAGTTGCGCAATGTCCCGCGAGGCCTTCGCCGACTCTGCCCGGGGCAATAGCTGAACTCCGCTCCTCAGCGACTCCAGCGCACCTGGATAGTCTCCCAGATTTTCCTGCAGCTGCGCCAAACCGGGGTAAAGGCGCTCTGCGCGTGTGCGGTCGCCAGCGGAGCCAGCAGAAGCTGCCAGCTGCAGAGCGCGCTCATACCAGGCCAAAGCTTGCTTGCGATCCTGATCCGACAGAGCTTCGGCCAACTGTGTCGCGACACGAAAATAATCAGGGTCAGTCGGCGCGACGCTTGCGTACAACTGTGCGGACTTCCGCAATGCGTCCAAATACCGCACGTTGCTCGCGTCAGGACCGCGAAGCGTGCTCGCCAACGCCGCCCACCAGCGCGCCTTCACCGCGCTTTCAGTCAGACCCGTCTGGGTAATCATCTGGTCAGCCTGATCGAGAAAATCTTGCCCCGTCCCGGGGGCTCCCCCCGGGATGGCTGCCTGCGCGTCTCTGATCAGCCGCAGAATCTGCTCCGGGCCTGCTCCATCTTCAGTTGCCATCAGCAGTTGCCCCTGTTGCAGACGCAGGGCTTGATAACGGCTCATATTGCCGAGGGCACGATGGACTTCGGCGGCAATATCCAGCAGCTGAACCTGGGCTTGCATGTCGCCTGCAAACTGCTCCTTGATCCTGGGCGTGTGCAGGTCGAGTAGTTCGGTGACGCTCATTGGCTGGGCCGGTTGATGGGCCGAGATAATTTCCAGATTTCTGGGCGAAAACATCTGCGCCGTAAATGCCTGCATCGCCTGCGCCCGCTGCGCCAGGATTTTCGAAGCTGCAGCCTGCTCTCGCGCTGACTGTGCGTCTTTCAGACTGACCGCAAGCAAAGCACCCATGGCCAAGGCCAGTACGCAGAGCAGGATGGTTCGATGGCGCCAGAACGCGCGCCCAAACTGAATACAGGCACCCATAATCTGAGCAGCACTGACGGACTTCCTGATACCTGCCCGGTCTGCAGGAGGTACGGGCAGGACCTGATCCCACAGTCCATCGAGGTTCGTCTCGCGCCCAGCTGTCAGTTCATCGTCCAAAGAAAATCCGCGCTTTAATTATTTTCGCGGCACACGTCCCGCCTAGTTGCCCCCTAGGACGCCCGAACGCACATATTGTCAGTCGGCGCGCAAGCTTGGCAAACGCGGCATGCCGTGCCTTACAGCAATTGGCTTGTCAGGCTCTCTTTCGCAAAGCGACGGCTTCCGCCAGATTCCGCAGGACACCCACCGTGTCGTCCCAACTGATACAGGCGTCGGTCACGCTCTGTCCGTAGGTCATCTCGCTTAAGTTGGGGCCAATATCCTGCCGCCCTTCAAGCAGGTGAGATTCGATCATGACACCCATGATTCGTGTCTCACCCTCGCTTATCTGCGCTGCTACATCCTTGCCCACCTCGATCTGACGACGATGCTGCTTGGAAGAATTTGCATGGCTGAAATCAACCATCAGGCGTGGCTCAACGCCGCCCTTGCTCATGACAGCGCTGGCAGCTTCTACGCTGTGGGCATCGTAGTTGGTCCCGCCGCTACCGCCACGAAGAATTACATGACAGTCCTTGTTGCCGCTGGTCTCGAAAATTGAAACCGCCCCTTCCTGAGTCAATGACAGAAAACGGTGCGGTGAGCCTGCAGACAGGCAGGCATCGACAGCGACTTTCACGCCACCATCAGTACCATTCTTGAAACCCACTGGACAGGAGAGGCCGGACGCCATTTCCCGATGCAGCTGTGATTCGGTGGTCCGGGCGCCTATGGCGCCCCATGACACCAGATCCGACAGATACTGCGGAGTCAGAATATCCAGATACTCAACTCCTGCAGGCAAGCCTTTTTCGTTAAGATCCAACAACAGCTTGCGCCCAATTCGAAGGCCGCGATCGATGTCATAGCCATCGTTCAAATCAGGATCGTTAATCAGGCCTTTCCAGCCAACGGTGGTTCTCGGCTTTTCAAAATAGACACGCATGACAATCAGCAGATTGTCTTCCAGCGACTTTCGCAAAGCGAGCAGCCGGTCCGCATACTCCAGCGCTGCAACGGGATCATGAATCGAGCAGGGCCCCACGACGACCAACAACCTCCGGTCCTTGCCAGAAAGAATGTCCTGAATTTGCTCGCGAGTCTGCACGACCGTGTCGGCGGCGGTCTCACTCAGTGGCAATTCTCCCTGGACTTCAGAAGGAGTAGAGACGGCGCGTATCGATTGAATTCGGGTATTTTGAGTTACATGCTTCATTGAACAGCCACATGGACGCGAGAAAAAAGGGCCGCGCATGCTATCAGAGGGGGGCAAAAAATCCACGTTTCTCGGCACAATAACTACAAGAGCACCGCGAACAGGGGATAATCCTGCCTTCGACTCACACTTCCTCAGGACCATGCACCGCCGCCTTTTGCCGCTTCTGCTGATCGCACCGCTGCTGGCCTGTTGCTTTCAATCAGAGCCGCAGATATTGAATCCTTACATTGTCCTACCGCCACCGAGAATGCAGATGGCTGCGGCGTATTTCGAACTCATCAATCCCGGCAAGGAGAGCCTAAGACTAGGCCGCATCCAAAGCCCTGGCTTCAAAAGCATCGAAATTCACCGGAGCGTCATCGAAAAAGGGATATCACGTATGCGGCGCATCCCAACGCTTGAACTCCAACCCGGACAACGCGTTCAATTTGAACCCGGCGGCATGCATCTGATGCTCAGCGGCTATCGGAAAGACCCCACCGAATATCTGACCTTTCCCATCTGCTTCGAGCTGCTCAAAGCGGACGGGAGCAGTGTCTGGCTGGAGCGCCAATTTGAAATTCGCTAGCAAGCTGTGAGCTTACTGCAATAAAAAAGGCGCCCGTCAAGGCGCCTTTTTTTTCCACCACCGACTTCCGGCTTAGTTAGCTGGCAGATTCCTCGACCGAGTCATCGGCAGCAACAGCCTCAGGACGGTCAACCATCTGAACATAGGCCATCGGTGCGTTGTCGCCTGGCCGGAAGCCGCAGCGCATGATTCGCAGATAGCCGCCGGGACGCTGCTGGTACCGCGGACCGATCTCGTTAAACAGCTTCTGCACGGCATCACGGTCGCGAAGACGCGCGAACACAATTCTGCGGTTATGCACGCTGTCGGAACCCGCTCGGGTAATAAGTGGCTCGGCAATCCGACGCAGCTCTTTAGCCTTAGGCACCGTAGTGCGAATCATCTCGTGCTTGATCAGCCCGACGGTGATTGCCTGCATGGTGGCCTTGCGATGGCTGCCGGTACGGCCGAAAGCGCGGCCTGCTTTTCCGTGACGCATGATCAGTTATTCCTAATTCAACAAAAGACAAATAGTGCTTAGTTGACGGCCGATTTCGGCGCCGACCAGTTATCCAACTCCATACCCAATGAAAGGTCATGCGCTCTAAGCGCTTCCTTGATCTCATTGAGGGACTTCTTGCCGAGATTCGGCGTTTTCATCAACTCATTCTCGGTGCGCTGGACCAGTTCGCCGATGTAGTACACGCTTTCTGCCTTGAGACAGTTCGCCGAACGTACAGTCAATTCCAGTTCGTCGATCGGCCGGAACAGAACCGGATCGAGCTTGCCCTGGATCGTTTCATCACTGGCAACTGGAGCCTCTTCCGCCTCAAGATCAACAAAGACGGTCAGCTGCTCGCGTAAGATCCGCGCGGCCTGGCGTACAGCTTCATCAGCATCGATGCCGCCGTTGGTGTCCACATCCAGGATCAAACGATCAAGATCCGTGCGCTGCTCAACGCGCGCACGCTCGACGGCGTAGCTCACACGACGTACCGGACTGTAGGAAGCTTCTAACTTGAGCAATCCGACAGTGGCTGTCTCTGTCTCGCTGGAAATCGCTGCGATCGGCTGATAGCCGCGCCCGCGCGTCACCTTCAGTGTGGCCTTGATACTGCCGCCCGTGAGGTGGCACAGCACCAAATCTGGATTCACGATCTCCAAATCATGATCCAGCTCGATGTCAGCCGCTGTCACAGGGCCGTTGCCAGATTTCTCGATGCGCAGCGTCGCTTCATCACGGGCGTGCATGCGAATCGAGATGTTCTTCATATTCAGAAGAATGTCCAGAACGTCTTCCTGCACACCTTCCATGGCGCTGTATTCATGGACGACGCCTTCAATCTGCACTTCCGTCACGGCCGCGCCTGGAATCGACGACAGCAAAATACGGCGCAGTGCGTTGCCCAAAGTGTGCCCGAAGCCGCGCTCCAGCGGCTCCATGGAAACACGTGCGCGGTTGGGAGATACCACCTCAACCTTGATCTCGCGCGGCTTGAGTAACTCGGAAACAAAACCTTGCATGGCATTACCTCTGCTAATGGCAATTCACGAATGTGTGAACTGCGTGTCTTAGTTGCCTATGTCCGCTGCTGAGAGCCGGAAACAGCGCAACAAGAAAATATGGACTACTTGGAGTAGAGCTCGACGACCAGATTCTCGTTGATGTCCTGAAGGAACTGCTCACGATCCGGCATGGCTTTCAAAGTCCCCTTGAGGCCTTTCTCGTCCACTTCCAACCACTCTGGGAAGCCAATCTGCGCGGCAATCGACAGTGACTCGGCAATACGCCCCTGTGCACGTGACTTCTCTCGAACTTCGAGTGTATCGCCAACTTTGACTTGATAGGACGGGATATTGACCGACTGACCATTGACCAGAATCGCCTTGTGACCGACCAGCTGACGTGCTTCGGCGCGCGTACGCCCGAAACCCATGCGATAGATCACATTGTCCAGACGGCCTTCGAGCATGAGCAGGAGGTTAAGGCCAGTAGCGCCCTTCTGACCGGAAGCCCGCTGGTAGTAATTGCGGAACTGACGCTCAAGCACACCGTACATCTGCTTGAGTTTCTGTTTTTCGCGCAACTGCGTGGCGTAGTCCGACAGGCGCTGCTTGCGCGCGCCGTGCTGCCCTGGGGGACTGTCCAGCTTGCACTTGGTTTCAAGTGAGCGGGCACGCGACTTCAAAAACAAGTCAGTGCCAGCACGGCGGGAAAGTTTACATTTGGGACCGATGTAGCGAGCCATATTATCTGAGCCTTATTCCGAGCGTCTGTACGACGACTAAACGCGACGGCGCTTGGGAGGACGGCAGCCGTTATGCGGAATCGGCGTGACGTCAGTGATATTTCCTACTTTGAAGCCAGCGGCGTTCAGCGCGCGAACCGCAGATTCGCGGCCAGGGCCGGGGCCCTTGATACGCACTTCCACGTTTTTTACGCCATGCTCGGCCGCTGCCTGAGCGGCCTTGTCAGCCGCGACCTGGGCCGCAAACGGAGTCGACTTTCGCGAACCCCGAAAACCCGCGGCTCCGGCCGTAGACCATGAAATCGCATTACCCTGCCGATCCGTGATCAGCACGATGGTGTTATTGAACGAAGCGTGCACGTGTACAACGGCGTCGCTGATGTTCTTCTTGACGCGCTTACCACGTCCTTTGCCTGCAGCCGGGTTTGCCATATGGCTCTCTTATCCGATTAATTATTTCTTGATGGCGCGACGCGGGCCCTTGCGGGTGCGTGCGTTGGTGCGCGTGCGTTGTCCGCGAACTGGCAAGCCACGACGATGACGCTGACCGCGATAGCAGCCCAGATCCATTAGACGTTTTATGCTCATGGACACTTCGCGTCGAAGATCACCTTCCACCGGCGCTTTGCCAATCTCGGCGCGCAATGCGTCAAGCTGACCTTCCGTCAGATCTCGTACCGGGATCGCCGGGTCGATGCCCGCTCCCGCGCAAATTGCCTTGGCGCGCGTCGCGCCAATGCCGTAGATCGATCGGATTGCGATGACCGTGTGCTTCTTATCAGGGATATTAACGCCGGCAATACGTGCCATGAGACCTTTGACTCCAGTAGCTTAGGACGCGCGAAAAAGGGCGCGAATTGTACGGATTTAGCGCTGCTTGAGCAAGAAAAACTTGCTAATCAGCCTTGGCGCTGCTTGTGACGAAGGTCTGAACAAATGATCCGGACCACACCCTTTCGGCGTACGACCTTGCAATTGCGGCAAATCTTCTTGACTGATGCACGAACTTTCATGATTTTTCTCTCTTAACTCGGGTACTGCTGTCATTACTGCCGATTCAGCGGGATATCGGCTTGATGCCGCTACCCACTTTACTGCCACGACCGCCGCTCTTGGCGCCGCCATCCAGTCCCTTCAGATTGGCCTTTTTCAGAAGACCGTCGTACTGATGAGACATCAGATGTGCCTGCAGTTGCGCCATGAAGTCCATGATGACCACTACAGTGATCAGGAGGGAAGTGCCACCAAACGCAAACGGCACGCTGGCATAGGCAATCATGAATTCAGGCATCAGGCAGATGATGGTGATATAGGCTGCACCGGCGACAGTCAGCCGGGTCAGCACCTGATCAATATACTTCGCGGTCTGCGCACCAGGACGGACGCCCGGGATAAATGCGCCTGACTTCTTCAAATTGTCGGCCGTCTCACGTGAATCAAATACCAGCGCCGTATAGAAAAAACAGAAGAAGATAATCATCGACGCATACAGCACGCCGTGCAAAGCCTGTCCCGGAGAGAGCGCGTTCGCAATTTGCTGCACCAGGCCACTTCCGCTGCCGTCGGCTCCGAACAACTGCGCCAGCGTCGCTGGAAACAAAATGATGGAGGATGCAAATATTGGCGGAATGACCCCCGACATATTCAGTTTCAGAGGCAGATGCTGTGTCTGCGCGGCAAATACCTTTCGCCCCTGCTGGCGCCGGGCATGATGCACGGGAATCCTTCGCTGGGCTCGCTCAACAAAGACCACAGCATAGGTAACTGCGACGGTCAACAGCGCGAGCACGATGACCAGCGCGGGATTGATGGAGCCTTCGCTGACGAGCTGAGCGGTGGATCCGACGGCCGGCGGCAGCCCGGAAATGATTCCAGCCACGATAATGATGGACATACCGTTGCCGATTCCGCGCTCAGTGATCTGTTCACCAAGCCACATCAAAAACATCGTTCCGGTAACGAGCGATACGGTTGCGGTAAAGACAAAGCCGAACCCCGGAGCGATCGCTACGCCACTCTTCTGCAGAGCAGTAGCAGCGCCGATCGCCTGAAAAATGGCCAGACCCAAGGTGCCGTAGCGCGTGTACTTGGTCAGAGTCCGGCGGCCTGCCTCACCTTCTTTCTTCAGCTCTTTGAGCTTAGGAACGGTTGCGCTCATCAGCTGAACGATAATAGAGGCCGAAATATAGGGCATCACGCCCAGAGCCATTATGGACAAACGCTCCAGGGCACCGCCCGAGAACATATTGAACATGTCCAGAATCGAACCACGAGTCTGATCAAATAGCGCCGCCAATTGGGCAGGATCTATGCCCGGGACCGGAATAAAGCTACCGATCCTGAACACGACAAGGGCGCCAAGCAAAAAGAATATGCGGCCGCGAACCTCTCCAAGCTTGGAGAGATCGGGGACAGATCCTGTGTTGGGCGTCCTGGCCATGTTTCTTCTAGAGCCTATTTACTCTGCAAAGGTGCCGCCAGCGGCGGTCACCGCTTCGCGCGCACCGGCGGTCAGCTTAAGGCCCTTGAGACTCACCTTGCGCAGCAGTTCGCCCGCCTTGATGACCTTGACCGTCTGCGCTTTGGCCGGGACGAAACCCTGTGCCTTGAGCATGGCGATGTCGATATCACCCTCTGACTTGACCTTCTGCAGGTCGGACAGACGAACCTGAGCGGTGAGGCCAAGCAGCGGCGAATTGAAGCCGCGCTTGGGCAGACGACGCTGAATCGGCATCTGGCCGCCCTCAAATCCGATCTTGCCGCGGCCGCCCTTGCGTGCTCGCTGTCCCTTATGGCCGCGACCGCAGGTTTTGCCCAGCCCCGAACCCATACCGCGACCCACGCGGGGGCGTTCGGTATTAGAACCAGGCGCAGGCTTGATGGTATTGAGTTTCATATTTTGCACTTCCGAGTTCTGATCTTCCATGATTTGGTTTCTCAGACTTCTTCTTCAACTTTGAGCAGGTACGCAATTCGGTTAACCATACCCATAACTTCGGGCGTGGCGACCAGAGTGCGCGTGGAATTGGTCTTGCGCAGACCCAATCCGCGGATGCACGCAGCGTGATTCTTCAATCGGCCGTGCGGGCTCTTGATCAGCGTGAGCTTTACTTTTTTTGTCGTGGTCATGGCATCCAACCTCAGGCGAGGAGTTCGTCGAGAGATTTCCCGCGCTTGGCGGCAATCTCAGACGGCATGTTCATGTTCTTAAGACCTTCTAGCGTCGCGCGCACCATGTTGATCGGATTGCGTGAGCCAAAGGATTTCGCCAGAACGTTTTGTACGCCGGCGACCTCAAACACTGCGCGCATGGCGCCGCCAGCGATCACCCCCGTACCATCGGATGCGGGACGCATGAAGACTTTGGTGGCTCCGTGCATGCCCCAGATTTCGTGCTGAAGAGTCAGCCCCTTGAGCGGCACACTGATCATGTTCTTCCGTGCCTGCTCCATCGCCTTGGAAATAGCCTGAGGCACTTCACGCGCCTTGCCATAACCGAAGCCGACGCGGCCAGCGCCGTCGCCTACAACTGTCAGAGCGGTAAAGGAGAACTGCTTGCCGCCCTTAACCGTCTTGCTAACACGATTAACGGTGATCAGCTTCTCTTTAAAGTCGCCACCCTGAGAATCATCATATTGCTGCTGAGCCATAACTTAAAACTCCAGGCCGGCTTCACGCGCGGCGTCTGCCAGCGCCTGAACGCGGCCGTGGTATTTGAATCCGGAACGGTCGAATGCAACCTTTGAAATGCCTGCCGCCTTGGCACGCTCAGCCAGCATTGCGCCCACTTTCTTTGCGGCTTCTACGTTGCCGGAGCTTTTCAGCCCTTCGGCCACAGATTTCTCGACGGTAGATGCGGCGACCAGCGTATTCGAACAGTCCGGCGCGATAATCTGCGCGTATATGTGCTGCGGCGTGCGATGAACCGTCAGGCGGTTCTCGCCCAATTTGCGGATGTGATACCGCGTGCGCTTTGCGCGACGCTGACGGGAGGATCTTTTGTCTTTCATATTTCGACTCGACTCTTTAGGAGTGCTGCTTCGATTGCCGGCGAACCCTTGCTCAATTTGGGCCGCTCGCCAAGTCACTCAAAATTTCTTTTTGCCACTAACTACTTTTTCTTGGCTTCCTTCATCACCACGCGCTCATCTGCGTAGCGCACACCTTTGCCTTTGTAAGGCTCAGGCGGACGATAGGAGCGAAGATCGGCTGCCACCTGGCCCACCATTTTCTTGTCCGCCCCCTTGATCAGGATTTCCGTCTGCGTCGGGGTCTCGACCGTGACACCTGCGGGAATCGGGTATTCAACTGGATGCGACAGTCCGACTTGAAGATTGACTTTCTTGCCCTGCACCGCTGCGCGATAACCCACGCCGATCAGAGTGAGCTTCTTCTCGAAACCCGCAGTGACACCAACAACCATATTGCTGATCAATGCCCGGATGGTACCGGACATCATGGCGTTCTGTGTTTGAGAAGCAGGCGCAATATTCAGCTCTTTGTCCTGAATCTCAATGGAGACTTCGCTGGGCAGCGACAGGCTCAAGGTTGCCTTGGCGCCCGTGACCGTGACTTGGCCATTCTCGGCTGTGACTTGCACGCCAGCCGGAATGGAAACCGGCATTTTCGCTACGCGAGACATTTTCAATAATTCCTTTCGCTAATGATGCTTAGCTGACGATACAAAGTAATTCGCCGCCCTGACCTGATGCGCGCGCCTGCTTGTCGGTGACCACACCACTCGGAGTGGAAAGAATAGCGACGCCCAGTCCGCCCAGCACTTTTGGCAGCTCGTCCTTGCTCTTGTAAACGCGAAGAGAAGGGGTGCTGATGCGCTTGATCGTTTCAATGACCGCCTTGCCCTCGTAATACTTGAGCGCAACGGTCATGGTTTTGATATTGCCTTCGGTGCTTACGTCATAACCCAGGATGTAGCCTTCGTCCTGGAGGACATTCGCGATGGCTTCCTTGAGCTTCGACGAGGGGCTCTTGATAGTTTTCTTACGCGCAGCCTGCCCGTTACGTATACGGGTCAGAAAGTCTGCGACAGGATCAGTCATGCACATAGTTTTTCCTTTTTTTCTACCAGCTCGCCATCTTCAGGCCAGGAACTTCGCCTCGCATCATCGCCTCGCGCAATTTGTGCCGACCCAGGCCGAACTTGCGATAGACGCCGCGGGGGCGACCGGTAATTGCACAACGATTTCGCTGCCGAATATAGCTGGCATCGCGAGGAAGCTTCTGCAGCGTCACTGATGCGGCCTGCTTGTCTTCGTAGCTCGCCTCCGGATCCTTCAGTATTGCGCGGAGCTTCTCGCGACGCGCCGCAAATTTAGCGACCAGGGCTTCGCGCTTTTTCTCGCGCTCGATCATGTTCCGTTTTGCCATGTTGTCTCAGCCTGCCTTACTTGCGGAACGGAAAGCCGAAGGAAGCAAGCAGCGCGCGCCCTTCATCGTCGTTCTTTGCAGTGGTGGTAAAAGTGATATTCATTCCACGAATTGAATCGATCTTGTCGTAATCGATCTCGGGGAAAATGATTTGCTCGGTAATACCAAAATTGAAGTTGCCACGACCATCAAAGCCCTTGGGCGAGATGCCGCGAAAATCACGGATACGGGGCAAGGAAATCACAATCAGACGTTCGAGAAAATCGTACATCCGCTCCGCGCGCAACGTCACCTTGACGCCGATCGGTATGTTGTCTCGAATCTTGAACGTTGCGATTGACTTCTTGGTCTTGGTCACGATCGGCTTCTGGCCACTGATCGCGATCATGTCCGCCACTGCGTGCTCAATGACCTTCTTGTCTGCCGCTGCTTCGCCCACGCCCATGTTCAGCGTGATCTTGCTCAGACGCGGAACCGCCATCACATTGCAGCCCAGTTGCTCTTTGAGCGCGGGAGCGATGCGAGTGCGAAAGTCCTTCTGCATCGTCGGTAAATCTTTTTGTGCTTGAGTCGCCATCATCTGTACTCGATTAACCGTCAACCAGTTCTTGGTTGGATTTGAAATAACGGACCTTGTGGCGCTTCTCACCCTCGCCTTCAAAGCGGAAGCCGACCCGGTCGCCTTTTGAAGCCTTGGCATTCCAAAGCATCACGTTACACGCCTGAATCGGCATTTCTTTCTCAATAATGCCACCTGGGGAACCCGCATTCGGATCACCCTTCTGGTGCTTCTTGACCTTGTTAATGCCTTCAACCATCAGCTTGCCATCCGCACGAACAGCGGTGACTGTGCCGCGGCGAGATTTGTCTCGGCCCTTGATCACGACGACATCGTCGCCTTTTCTAATCTTATTCATGGTGCATCAACCTCAGATAACTTCAGGCGCCAGGGACACGATCTTCATGAACCGATCGCGCAATTCTCGCGTCACCGGCCCAAAGATACGGGTGCCGATGGGATCGAGCTTGCTCGTCAACAGCACCGCCGCATTCGTGTCGAAGCGAATAGCAGAGCCATCAGAACGGCGAACAGGATGCCTTGTACGAACAACGACAGCGTCGTGCACTTCGCCTTTCTTGACCTTGCCGCGAGGAATTGCGTCCTTGACAGTCACTTTGATCAGGTCACCGACATTCGCATAGCGACGATAGGTAGACCCCTTGACCTGGATCACCTGCATCAGCTTGGCGCCGCTATTGTCAGCCGCCAAGACAAAGGATTCTTTTTGAAGCATTGGATCAGTTCCTCGAGGGCGCTTTAAGCGTGCTTGTTCAACACTTCGACCAGCTTGAAGTGTTTGTTGCGGGAGTACGGGCGTGTTTCAACCAGGGCGACCATATCGCCTTCCTTGGCAGTGCTCGCTTCATCATGTGCATGCAGCTTGGTTGAGCGGCGCAAAATCTTCCCGTAAAGCGGATGCTTCACGCTGCGCTCCACCAATACGGTAATGGTCTTGTCCATTTTGTCAGAGATAACGCGGCCCACTATGCGGCGCTTGTTCTTCTCGACTGCAACTTCAGTTTCGCTCATCTCAATTGCCCTTTGCATTCAACAGCGTCAATACGCGCGCCACATTCTTGCGGGCATCCCGCGTCAGATGCGCCTGATTCATCTGGCCCATCGACGCCTGCATACGCAAGTTGAACTGCTCGCGACGTAGCGCTGTCAGTTCTTCCTTGAGGCCGGCCTGGTCTTTGTCTTTGATCGACTTAAGGTAATCAGCGCTCTTCATTACATGATCGTCCGAGTGACAAAAGTGGCCTTAACGCACAGCTTGGATGATGCCAGCTTGAATGCGCGACGTGCGTCCACTTCCGACACGCCTTCAATTTCATACAACATGCGGCCCGGCTGAACCTTAGCGACCCAATATTCGACGTTGCCCTTACCCGAACCCATGCGAACTTCGAGCGGCTTTTTGGTAATAGGCACATCAGGAAATATGCGGATCCATAGCTTTCCACCACGCTTGACATAACGAGTGATCACACGGCGTGCGGCCTCGATCTGACGGGCAGTAATCTCGCCGCGCTGGGTGGCTTTCAAACCGAATTCGCCGAAGCTGACTTTGTTGCCTGTCAGTGCGAGACCGGTATTGGTGCCTCTCTGCTGCTTTCTGAACTTCGTACGCTTGGGCTGCATCATGGCAGCGGACTCCTAAGAAATATTCGTGGCTTGAAGAATTAGGCTGCGGTGGCTTCCGCGCCCTTTTCCTTCTTGTTGCTGCGGCGGTCGTCGAAAACTTCGCCACCAAACACCCAGACCTTGACCCCGATGATCCCGTAAGTCGTCTTGGCTTCGGCAGTGGCGTAATCAACATGGGCGCGAAGAGTGTGAAGCGGCACCCGGCCTTCTCGATACCACTCAACCCGGGCGATCTCCGCTCCGTTGAGACGGCCACCTACCTGAATCTTGATGCCCTGAGCGCCCTGGCGCAAAGCATTTTGCACGGCGCGCTTCATTGCTCGGCGAAACATGATGCGACGCTCTAGCTGCTGCGCGACACTTTCTGCGATTAGCTGAGAGTCCAGCTCGGGCTTGCGAATTTCTTCGACCGAGATATGCACGCTCTCAGGCTTCAAACCCAGGCGAACCGCGACTTCGCGCTTCAGCTTTTCGATGTCCTCGCCCTTCTTACCGATGACAATACCAGGACGGGCCGTGGCGATGGTCACCCGCGCTGATTTACTGGGGCGCTCGATCTTGATCTTGGATACGGATGCAGCCGCCAATTTCTTCTTCAGAAATTCACGAACCTGCATGTCCTTTGCCAAATTCTGAACATAGGTTTCGCCTTCGGCGTACCAGTTCGACGTCCACTTGGTGCTAATCCCCAGGCGGAAACCGTTCGCGTTGACTTTATTACCCATAACTAGTTTCCGTCTGACACACGCACAGTCACGTGCGAGGTGCGTTTGAGAATACGATCGGCGCGGCCTTTAGCCCGCGGACTGATACGTTTCATGACCGGCCCCTGATCAATCATGATCTCGGAGACCTTGAGCTCATCGATGTCGGCGCCGTCATTGTTTTCGGCGTTGGCAATCGCGGAGTCGAGCACCTTCTTGATGATTCCGGCGGCCCGCTGATTGGAGAACTTGAGAATATTGATGGCTTCATCAACTTTCTTGCCGCGCACCAGATCTGCGACCAGCCTGCCCTTCATAGGCGAGAGGCGCACAAATTTCAAAACTGCCTGGGTCTGCATGACTAGCGGCCTCCCTTCTTGTCGCCGCCGTGACCTTTAAAGGTCCGCGTCGGGGCAAATTCACCCAGCTTGTGGCCGACCATATTCTCGGTGACAAATACCGGAATATGGGCGCGACCATTGTGCACCTGCAGGGTCAAGCCAACGAAATCAGGTGTAACCATGGAACGGCGCGACCAGGTCTTGATCGGCTTCTTGACGCGGCTACCAGACATGTCAGCCACCTTCTTTTCGAGATGGTGATCGACAAACGGGCCTTTCTTGAGGGAACGCGGCATTTCTATCTCACAATTTCTTAGGTCGTTACGCGGCGATTATTTCTTTCGACGCGCGCGAACGATGAATTTCTGCGTGCGCTTGTTGTTACGAGTCTTCTTGCCCTTGGTCTGCTGACCCCAGGGGGTCACCGGATGAGGATTGCCCTGACCGGACTTGCCTTCACCACCACCGTGCGGGTGATCAACCGGGTTCATGACAACACCACGAACAGTAGGACGAATGCCCTTCCAGCGCTTCGCACCGGCCTTGCCATACTGGCGCAGGTTGTGTTCGCTGTTGCCCACTTCGCCAATGACGCCGCGGCAATCAGCATGAATCTTGCGCATTTCGCCGGAACGAAGACGCAGTGTGGCATACGTACCTTCCCGTGCAACAAGCTGCACACCAGCACCTGCGGAGCGCGCAATCTGCGCTCCCTTGCCGGGACGCATCTCGATGCAGTGCACCGTGGTACCCAAGGGAATGTTCTTCAATGGCAGGGCATTGCCTGGCTTGATCGGAGCATCTTTACCGGACTGCAGCTGATCACCAGCGGCCACACCTTTGGGCGCGATGATATAGCGACGCTCGCCGTCGGCATAGCACAGCAGGGCCAGATGAGCGCTTCGATTCGGATCGTATTCGATGCGCTCGACCTTTGCCGGCACACTGTCCTTATTTCGCTTGAAATCAACGACGCGGTAATGATGCTTGTGCGCGCCGCCGCGATGCCGTGTCGTAATACGACCGTTATTATTGCGACCACCATCCGGGCTGTTCGTCTCAAGCAAGGGTGCGTGCGGTGCACCCTTCCACAAACCAGGTGTGAGAACCTTGACTTGGTGTCGACGACCCGGCGAAGTCGGCTTGGCTTTAATTAATGGCATTGCCTATTTCCTTTATGCGTCTTTCACGCCAGTGGCGAAATCAATCTCGGCACCTTTGGCCAAGCTGACATACGCCTTCTTCCAATCGGATCGACGACCCAATCGCTGCCCGAAGCGCTTGCTCTTGCCGTTCACATTCATGGTATTGACCTTCTTGACCTCTACCTTGAAAAGCGTTTCGACTGCAGTCTTGATTTCCTGCTTCGTCGCGTCAGCAATCACCTTGAATACCGCCTCGTTTTGCTTTTCGGCAACACGGGTGGATTTCTCGGAAACAAGTGGCTCAACCAGAATCCGGTGCAAACGACCCGCGGTCACCTGCGTAATAATTTTTTTACTCATGACAACCAGGCCTCAATCTTCTTGGCGGCTTCCGTGGTGACCACAACCTTCTGGTGACGCAACAAAGACACCGGATCCAGGCTGGACACATCGGTCACCCCAACCTTGTGCAGATTGCGTGCGGACAGATACAGATTTCTTTCAACGCTATCCGTCACAATCAGCAGATCGTTGGTGCCGAAAGCCTTGATGTTCTCGATCAAAATCTTGGTCTTGGGCGAGTCAACGGCCACTCCATCCGCTACCAGAAGGTGACCACCACGCGCCAACTCAGAAAAGATGGAACGCATCGCGCCGCGATACATCTTGCGATTGACCTTCTCCGAAAAATCACGGGGGCGCGCCGCAAATGCTCGACCACCACCGCGCCAGATTGGACTGCGAATAGAGCCGGCGCGTGCACGTCCGGTTCCCTTCTGCTTCCAGGGCTTGCGACCACCGCCGCGGACTTCCGCCTTCGTCTTCTGCTTCTTTGTACCAGCACGGCCGCCATTCATATAAGCGGTGACGATCTGGTGAATCAGAGCTTCGTTGTAGTCGACGCCAAACACACTATCGGCTAGTGCGATCTTGGCATCACTATTGTGGAGCTGAATTTCCATGAGGGTTCTCTAACTACTTCACCGTGGGCCGGACAATGACACTGCCACCAGCAAACCCGGGGACCGCGCCCTTTACCAGCAGCAGATTCTTTTCGGCGTCGACACGGACGAGGTCAAGGTTGAGAGCGGTAATCTGCTCATTGCCCATTTGACCTGCCATCTTTCGGCCTTTCCATACTTTACCCGGAGACTGGCGCTGGCCAATCGAGCCCGGCATGCGGTGCGACAGCGAGTTGCCGTGACTGGCCCTGCCGCCTTTAAAATTCCAACGCTTCTGCACGCCGGCGAATCCCTTGCCCATGCTGGTACCCGTCACATCGACACATTTAATGTCGGCGAAGGAATCCACCTTGATCTCGGAACCTGGGACCGCATCGGCCAGCTCATCGCCTTGGACACGGATCTCTTTAACCACCTTGCCCGCAGCGACGCCGGCCTTCTTGAAGTGTCCGGTCATCGCTTTGTTGACGCGCTGCGGCTTGACCTCACCGGCAGTGACCTGCACCGCGCGATAGCCATCAACTTCTTCTGTCTTGACCTGAGTCACGCGGTTGGGCGTGCACTCAATTACGGTGACGGGAATAGACACACCGTCTTCGGTGAAAATTCTCGTCATCCCGGCCTTACGACCAATAATTGCAATTGTCATGATCGTGTCCGCCCTCAGTTAACCTTAATCTGAACTTCGACGCCCGCAGGCAAGTCCAGCTTCGAGAGGGCATCAACGGTCTTTTCCGTCGGGTCCACAATCTGCATCAGACGCTTATGAGTGCGGATCTCGTACTGATCGCGAGCATCCTTGTCCACGTGGGGCGACACCAATATGGTGAATCGCTCCTTGCGCGTCGGCAAAGGGATCGGACCGCGCACAAGTGCACCGGTACGTTTGGCGGTCTCAACGATCTCACGGGCTGATTTGTCAATCAGACGGTGGTCAAAGGCTTTGAGCCGAATACGAATTGACTGGCTGGTCGCGGCCATGCTCTCACTCATTAAGGTCTTAAAGAACGACCCCGGGGCACCGGAATCTGCGGAAAAAACGGGGTTTTCGCGCAGGTGCTACCCAGGGGGCTTGCTTGAAAGGGCGCGCAGTATAGCGGTGACTTCCCGCCTCTGCAACGACAATCTGAGCTCTGTCGTGAAATATTCTGAAATTTTGCTTTAAAAAAAAGAGCGGGTGCTTCCCCGCCCTTTTTAACCACTATCTGGCTGATATCAGGCCAGAATCTTGGTGACCACGCCGGCACCGACGGTGCGCCCGCCTTCACGAATAGCAAAGCGAACCTGCTCTTCCATGGCGATGGGGTTAATCAGCTCAACGCCAATCTTGACGTTGTCACCAGGCATGACCATTTCCGTGCCCTCCTGAAGCTGGACGTCACCCGTGACATCCGTGGTGCGGAAATAAAACTGCGGACGATAGCCCTTGAAAAACGGGGTGTGACGACCGCCCTCTTCCTTCTTCAGGACGTAG
>JBFJJV010000031.1:0-23913 GCA_041635265.1 Panacagrimonas sp. | reverse complement strand
TCGTCTTATCACTTTGCCGCGCTTGGCGGTCGAGGAGCATAAGTTTCCAATATGCAAGGACTTTTCCTCTGCGAGTCGTCATATACAGGATTTGCAAATCTGGACTCGATAATGCCTTATTCTGCGGCTTTTATCCCCGCAAGGAGTTACAGATATGGGGACTACATCACAATCGCCGCCTGCTACTGCTGGAAGTTGTCTCGACAGTTTTGAACCTGCCTTGGTTTGACGTACATCAATTCGCTGTTAATGATTTGATGAACGGAGAATCAGATGAGCAGAGAGGCAAATGTACCGCATCGGCGGTATACCGATGAGTTCAAGCTGGATGCGGTGAAGCTGGCCGAGGCGGTGGGTGGCACCGAGGCTGCCAGACGTTTGGGCATTCCGGATTCGAGTTTGTTTAATTGGATTCGTTTGGATCGTACGGGGAAGCTGGGAATCCGTGCTGCTGGGTCAGCGACTGCCAAGCGCGTGCCGAGCGAGCTGGAAGCGGAGAATGCCCGCTTACGACGAGAGCTTGCCAGCGCCAAATTGGATGTCGATATCTTAAAAAAAGCGGCGGCGTACTTCGCGAAGGAATCGCAGTGAAGTACGCCTGGATCGAGCGGGAGCGCGATCAATTTGCTGTGGCCCGGCTATGCCGACTGCTGACTGTCTCGCGCACGGGCTATTGCCAGTGGCGTACTCGTAAGCGTAGTGAACGGGCGCGTGCTCAGGCCACGCTGGACGCGCGAGTCGCGGCAATTCATGCCCAGAAAAAACGGCGTTATGGACGCACCCGCATTCTGCGCACGCTGCGGAAGCAAGGGCTGTCTACAGGGCATGAGCAGGTCCGGCAGAGCCTGAATCGGCAAGGCTTGCGCGCCGTCTATCGACGGCCCTTCCGCGTCACCACGGATTCAGATCATCGTCATCCCATTGCCCCCAATGTACTGGATCGACGATTCAGTGGAGGGGCTCCAAATCAGGCTTGGGTGGGCGATATCACCTATGTCTGGACGGCCGAAGGCTGGCTGTACCTGGCCTGCATTCTCGATCTGGCCAGTCGCAGAATCGTCGGCTGGTCGATGAGTCATCGCATGGGGGCTGATCTGGTCTGTCAGGCTTTGAAATCAGCCTACTGGCAGCGCAAACCGCAACCCGGACTGATCATGCACACGGATCGCGGCAGTCAGTATGCAAGCCATTCACATCGCAAGCTGATCGGAGACTTTCAGATGACTGCGTCCATGAGCCGCAAAGCCAATTGCTGGGATAATTCCGCCATGGAGAGTTTCTTCAAGACGCTTAAAGTCGAACGCATCTATCAGCTCAAGTACGAAACACGGGCTCAGGCACGTCTGGATATCGTCGACTGGATCGAAGGCTATTACAATCGAGATCGCATGCATTCAGCCAACGACTACCAAACCCCGGTAGAAGCAGAATCCGGCCTGAAGGCCGCATAACTTGGTGTACGTGAAATCAAGGCAAGGTCACAGTGACGGGTTGTAAGAGCCAAGGAATCTTTCTCTCAAGTGCCAAGATTGTTGGCGCTACCTTTCTTGTTTTGTTCGCCTATGTCGGCGCTGCCGTGTTTGCGGGAATTGTCGTCTCTGACGACAAAATGATGGCCTCGGCGATGTCAAGTTCCGGGGACCTACAGGGGATTCTTAAGCTGCTTATTCTGGCGATATTTATCTTTCCACCGGGGATTTTCTTCGAATACGCGCTTGTCCTGTTTCCGTTCGGGCATGCCGTGTACGTGTCCTTGCTAATCTTTATCTGCTGTTCTAATGGAATGGCTTCATTTTTTAAAAGGTATTCCGCTCTTTCTTTGGTTCTGTGCTTGAATGTGCTTGGCTGTCAGTCTGCAGCGAATTTGGTGCCTCATTGAAAATGCGGAATCATCCATGGTGTCGTGTTGCCTCACGTAACTTTTTTGCCCATTGCCTCATGAAGGTTGTTACTGGGGGGGTAGCTCTCGAGCAGACCGATCAGGTTGGGTCTCGACCCGAGCTGCCATCTTTGCGACGTTACCCTAGTCTGAGTCGCGTTTTGATTCAGGGCCCAGGGGTTGATGATAACGCTGGTTTGATGAGTTGTGCGGCGTAGGCAGCTGGCGTCATTCGGCCGAGTGCCTTCCTCGGCCTTTGCTGGTTGTACTCCTTGACCCATTGCCGCATCATGGCCCTGGCGTGGTTCAGGGAGACGAACCAATGTTCGTTGAGGAGTTCTGCTCGAAGTCGCCCATTGAATGATTCGATGTAGGCATTCTGATTCGGCTTGCCTGGCTGTTTCAGGCGTAGCTTGATCCCAGGGATGTTGGCGCTCATTAAAAACTGACCACTGGTCAATTTTCAACGAGCGTCAACAGCCTTGTTACGCGACAAAAGGATTCGGAGCAAATTCGGACTTCATAGGCAGCATTCTGGCCCGCCTAGCCGGATGGGGCTACCCGCAGATTAAACAGGCAGTTATGGCCGCTTCTGGGGCTGTCGATTGTTACTGGCTTTGACCGCTCTCCTGAAGGATTGTCGGACGGCTGCCCTGAGCTGAGAGTGATGGATCCACTGCCCTTGAGGGCAGCTGGCGGACAATCTCGGATGGAGGAAACCGCGGGGGTGATCAGCTGTGGTTTGGCTTCTTCACCCGGCTATGGCGATTTGATCGCTTGCGGTTTGCACTGAGCCTCATTTTTCCGAGCCACTGCGTGGTCGCTGCGTTTTCGCAGGTGATGCGTTGAGCCAGGTTCGTTGTTTTTCTGGCTTCGATTCGTTGCTTCCGCACGCCTTTTAGGGCTGGAGCCGAGCGGGTCTGAAACGGCGTGGCGCAAGCGTCGTCGGTGAAGCCATTCGGTCGATGATGCGCTGACATCAGAGCGGTGCTCTGGCGTTTGCTGGGCGGTCGCGTCGACTGGGCAGGACTTCGACGATGATCAGCGGCTGCCCACAGCTCCGACAGGTAAAGGGTACTTGCGCCTGCTTCACGGCATGGGCTTCCTCGTCAGCATCCTCGGTGTCCGCCGCAGGTGGGACATTGAGCAGCTGCCGTGCCGTTTCGAGATTCTTCCGACGCGCGCCATTGGTGAGCAGGCCGTAGTGGCGGATGCGATGAAATCCCTTGGGCAGAACGTGGATCAGGAATCGACGAATGAATTCGCCGGGCTCCAGCGTCATCACCTTGAGCTTGGTGCGTCCTTTGGCGCGGTAGTGAACCGTACCGAAAACCCCGGAGACTTTTTGGTTTGAGTCAGGTGACTGCCTGACCCTGACCCTGATGCTGCTGATAGTACAACGTCTCTTTTTCTGCAGGTGGGATGTCGCCGATGGGCTGTAGCAATCGGCGGTTGTTAAACCAGTCGACCCATTCCAAGGTAGCGAATTCGACCTGCTCCAGATTTCTCCATGGGCCGTGTCGGCGAATCACTTCAGTCTTGTACAGGCCCGTTTCTGCCAGAGCATTGTCATAGGAATCTCCGACGCTGGCCACGGAGGGCTTGATCTCGGAAGCGCTCAGACGTTCGGTGTATCGAATGGAGAGATATTGGCCCCCACGGTCGCTGTGATGAATCAGCTCTGGAGCAGTGTCCGGAAGACGTGCCCAGATGGCCTGCTCCAGAGCATCCAGGACTAGGTCTGTCCGGGGTGAGCTGGCGGCACGCCAGCCGACGATTCTTCGTGCATAGACATCAATCACGAATGCCACGTAGACGAAGCCGCGCCACGTGGCCACATACGTAAAATCGGATACCCACAGCTGATTGGGTCGCATCGCTACAAACTGGCGATTGACCAGATCCAGCGGACAAGGTCGGGCCTTGTCCAGAATCGTGGTTTTCACCAAGCGTTCCCGCGTCACGCCCCGCAAGCCCATGTCCCGCATCTGACGCTCAACGGTGCAGCGGGCGACCGCCCATTGCTCACGCTGAAGCTGCTTCCAGGTTTTGCGAGCACCGTAGACCTGGTAATTCTCGTTCCAGACGCGCTCAATTTCCGGCTTCAGGATCACGTCGCGCTGCACCCGTGCAGGCGCCCGCGTCGGGTCACGCTCACGGGCCTTGTGCTCGTAGTACGTCGACGGGGCAATCGGCAATTGCTGACAGATCGGCTCGACCCCGTAAACCTCGCGATGCTCGTCAATGAACGAGACTATCACTTGCCGCGGCGGTCGAGCTCCGCCTGGGCAAAATAAGCAGAAGCCTTGCGCAGAATCTCATTGGCCCGCTTGAGGTCGCGATTCTCGCGCTCCAACGCCGAGAGCCGATCACGCTCTGACGTCGTTACGCCGCCGCGCATTCCGTGATCTCTCTCATAGCGCTTAACCCAGGTATGCGAGCTCTGCGCACTGCATCCGATCTTGCCCGATACCGACCCAATGGCCGCCCATTGCGAGGGATGGTCTGCCGGGTGCTCCAGCACCATCCGAACCGCCCGCTCACGTACCTCCGGTGAAAACTTTCCTTTCATGCTTCAATCCTCTCAAGATTTGAAGCCTCCGGGATAGTCGGTACGATTCAATACGGAAACGGCGGCAAAACTAGGCCGTAGCCAATTAACAAGACATAGTCAGGAAGGGAACATAGTGACGCAGGGTGTGCATCGACACGCGCTTTTCAATCCCGGCACGCTCGGCGGCGGCCACCATCGCGTGGTGCATCATTCTCTGACTCAGCGGATCGATCAGCTGCACGCCCGGAAATAGCCAGCCGCCTTCCAGCATCTTTCCTTCCTGGCGTGCGTATCGCCACCAGCGACGCAGATACTTGAGCATCACCGGCGAGAGCATGGCGTAGCGATCACGGCTGCCTTTAGCCTGATCGACGCGAAGCACCATGCGCTTGCTGTCCACGTCACTTACCCGAAGGTGCGTGACCTCCTTGACACGAAGCCCAGCGCCGTAGGCCACGGCCAGGGCAGCTTGGTACTTGGCCGTGCTGGCGCACTCCAGCAGTCGTCGCGCCTCCTCGATGCTCAGGTCCACCGGGATGCGACGGGGCGTGCGCACCGGCGCGGTCTTGCCCATGATCTCGGGCTTGCCCACGGTGTAACAGAAGAAGAACCGCAGGCCGGTCAGCGTCACATTGATCGTCTGCGGGCTGGTACCTGTGTCGGCGAGGTGTAGCTGAAATTGTCGAAGCTCCTCGACCGTGGCGGTATCCGGCGAGCGCTTCAGGTACGCCGCCAGCCGCTTCACCGCATGGATATACGAGGATTGCGAATTCTCGCCCAGCCGGCGCATCCGCATGTCTTCGAGCATCCGGCGACGCAGCGGGAAATCGTTTCAGGAACCTGCTTCATGGCGAATCTCCAGTCATTCAGGGCACATGCCCTGACGACAGGATCGCCAACCGCCACCACCAAGCTCAGATCAACAGCACATCATCCTCAGAAAGCACCCCTACCGTGCGAGCGGTTTAGTCCTTCCGCCCATTACGGAGATTCCGGGTCGTCGTAGAGATTTGGCAAATCTCGACCGCCGTACGCAACGCGCTCAATTCGCACGACTTCATCCACGACGCGGAAAAGAATTACGTAGTTGCCGTGCACACACAAGCGCGCCAACTCGCCAATCTCTGGTCGGAGGCGGTAGATCAATGGATTGCGAGCAATCTCACCGAATCGCTTGGCGATCTCGGCGATGAAGGAAACTGCCCTGACTGGATTGTCTTCAGCGATGAACCCAGCGATGTCGTCGAGATCGGGCTCGACGAATGGGCCCAGCTCCAAGCGCATCACTTCTTCTTCGCTGCTTTGTCCGCCACCGCCTGATACTTTTTCGTGAGGCGATCAATCACGTCTCCTACCGCCTGGCCGGGGCTCGCATCCTGGATGGCTTCATTCCAAAGATGGCGAAGGTGCTCAATGCCCTGCTTCTGGAAGCTGCGCTTGAGCGTCCAGTCCCGTAGCGCCTCGCGGATGACCTCACTACTGCTGGCGTATTCGCCGGTTTCAACCGCGCCTTTCACGTCGGCCACCATCTGCTGCGGCAGAGCAATGCTGATTTTCTCGATAGCAGACGGCATTGAACTCACTCTGGTAGGAATAATTCCTACCGTACTCGCTGAGACTCAAATTGGCAATGAGGTCGGGCCGGTCGGCGGAGGCTGAGCGCCGATCGGCCCTGAGGCTCAGATGTCGGTCTTCTCAGCCAGTTCCAGAGCATCCTCCACTTCAACGCCGAGGTACCTGATGGTGCTGTCCATCTTGGTATGGCCCAGCAACAACTGCACGGCCCGGAGGTTTTTGGTCCGGCGGTGGATCAGGGTTGGCTTGGTCCAACGCATGGAGTGTGTACCGTAGGCGCCGGGATCGAGCCCTATGCTGATGACCCAGCGGTCCACAATCTTGCCGTACTGCCGAGTGGACAGGTGTTGCCCGGGAAACTTCCGGCTGGGGAACAAATAGTCGCTGGCGTTGAGACCCTTCTTCTTGATCCAGTCCGTGACGGCCTCGCGGGTGCCATCCGTAATTTCGAACTGCACTGGCTTCTTGGTCTTCTGCTGCATGACCATGGCCCGCTTCGAGACCACACCGCCGCTGGTGATATCACTCACGCGAATTGACACCAAATCGCAACCGCGAAGTTTGCTGTCCAAGCCAAGATTGAACAGTGCCAAATCCCGAAATTTCTCCGTGACCTGTAGGCGGGACCGAATGCCCCATATTTCCTTCAGCTTCAGGGGCGCTTTCTGGCCCACCAATTTTCCCTAGTTCCAGGGGACCTTCGAGTCATCCTCATTCTCTATGAATTCCATGACTGATTTCTCCGGCTTGTACGGAGAATCATTCTGCTCCGGCAATGCCTGATTGAAACCCTGTCAAAACACGCAGGTTGCCGCAGGGACATTTTGGAAATGGGCTCGCAAGGCGCAAAGGGACTTTCCGATACCTGCCTTCCCGTTACGACGGCTAGGCGCACATTGCAGTCCAACCGTGATTGATAAACTGGCACCAAATTGGATCAATTCAACTGTTCGAGAGCGGCCATCCCGTTTCCGCAGAAAAAGCGCAGGACCAGCGTTAAGAGTCGACCGCCTGAAGGTCCTGTTTGGGCTGAGAGCAGGCCGTGAACATCGCCGCCAGAGACAGAGTAAAAGGGGCCAGGCAGGCGTTTTCCGTGCTGCGGGGGCGATTGATTGACCATGGTGCCAGCGAGCAGCCTGTTTGACAGGCGTATTGCGGGAGTAGAATGCGCTCATGACTAGCGCCGCAACTAATCTGAAACAGCGAGCCCACGAGCTGATCGATCAGCTGCCGGACGAATCAACCTTGGCCGAAATGGCTGAGCCCCTGGCTGTTGTGGAAGACATTGAAGCCGGTTTGGCTGAGAGCGATTCTGGTTTGGGTGCTGACACGGAAACCTTGAGAAAGCAGTACCGCGTCGCTGAATGAGGGTCATCTGGACCCCGCGCGCTCAGCGTCGCCTGCAGCAAATATTTGAACACATCTCTGAAGACCAGCCGGCGAACGCGAACCGCTGGGTCGGCCAAGTGCTCGCATGAAGTCATCAGGTCGCGGATCATCCTCGTAGCGGAAGAGAGGTTCCTGAGTTTCGGCGAGACGATATTCGTGAAGTCTTTGAATGAGACTATCGAATTATTTATCGAATCAGTCCGAATCAAATTGACCTTCTGACAGTTCGACACGGCGCAAGACTGCTACTAAGTTTTCGCTCGCTTTAAGCGCGATTTATTTCAGCTTTCGGACAATCGACCTCTCAGTTCTTATCGCTGATTTCCCGCCCGGTACCGCCATTGCGGCGGGAACGGTCTGCTTTCTCTAAAGCCGACATATCCGAACTCCCCGGAGGGGGCTAGCCCGTCAGCAGAGTAAGATGTTTTCGCATCCGCATCGGCATCGGCATCGGCGAAAAGTAATAATTGGAAACACAGCAACGCATCGCATCTGCCTCGATCGGTTTTACCAAATGCTGCGCTTGATGATGGGTTCCCATGACCCGCAGCCGATGTTGTCTTTCGGCGAAGCCGACATTGCCAAGGGGAGGCTCGCGATTGGGCTCGCTCCAATGCGGTCATCGCGGGATGGCCGGCTTCAGGAAGTACAGTATTGATGGTTGTGATTTCGGAGTGGGCAGGCGCGCCCACGGTGCTCAGAGCTGAGAGCTTTAAATCGGGAACAACAGGTTTCCGGATCAGCCTCTCCTTGTGTCCGGAGATAGCGCGCCAGGATTCTATGGTCGCGCGCAGATGAGTCGTGCGAATGGGTTCCGAGGTATCGCGACTATGAAAATGAACGCTGATGCCTAGCGCCCAGCTCGTTAAGGGTCGCTACTTCAAACGACCAAATCTAATCTTCATGATCAGAACGCTTCCGGCGAGCATGAGCGTGATCAGGTTGGCAATACCAGCGGGATCGATCGAATCGCGATTCCGTAGACGATCTACAATGCGACGCCACTGACAAACGAGACGTACATCGCCATCGAAATATCATCGACCCGCCGCGTCGACAAAATCTTGATCGCCTGAGGCGCAAAGGACACAGTCGTCAAACCTCCCGCCGCGATTCCAATCAATGCCACCACGTTCATTTACGATTTGCCGGAAGAGAATTGATGACGTTAACAAGCCGGGCCCGCCTGCAGCGCAGCGCAATTCGGGGCTGATTCCCCGAGTTCGCCTGGTAATCAACGGACTCAGACACGATGGAATGACTTGGCACTCACGGATTTCGTTGGCAATCTATCCGTTGCACGCAGTGGCGACCGACAATCCATAAGCTAAGCCGCCATTCAAATAGAGTCAGCCTTCGTGATGATCAGCGCAGAATCATCCAGCCGCCCAAGAGCACCATGGCCAGATTTTCGGTCAGGGACAGAGCCCCGAGCGGCACTTTGCTGCTGCCGCCGACGCAGGCGCACTGGAGGTCTCGTCGGTCGATATAGACGGCTTTGAGCACCGAGGCTGTGCCGATACTGCCGATAAACAGTGCGGTGAGCGAAACCCATGGGGTCAGGGCGGCAGATAGCATGCCCAGCCCGACAAACGCTTCAGCGAAGGGATAGATGTAGGCGTAGGGCACCCATCGGCTGGCCAGCAGGTCGTAGGTCACGAAGCGGTCGGTAAACGCGACCAGATCCTGCAGCTTGAGAATGGCGAGCACACACAGGCTCAGGCCGGCGAATAGATCAACCGCAATGACCGAGCCCAGCGTCACTGGGAGGCGCCAGATAAGCGCGAGTGTGATCAGGGCGGCAAGCGCAAACAGGGCGATGAGCGGCTTTCGGCTGACAATGTCCCTGTGTTCCGCTTGCAGGCCAAAGTGCTGGCGCAGGCGTTCGTATCCGCCGATTCTGCGATCGCCTATGAATATCTGAGGCGTGCTTGCAACGTCGTAGCGGTGCTTGAATTGCTCTGTTTCTGCTCGGGTTTTGAGCGCTCGATCGCAGACCTGAACGCCTTCGCGCCGCAGCAGGTCCTTCGCTTTGATGCCGAATGGGCAGATATGCTCTGGCGTCACCATTCGATAGATCGTGGCTGTTTCGTTCATGTGGAAATCCCGAGTGGGCTGAGTACGGGATACAGGCTACGGAACCGTCATGAACTTGCCCTGAGCTTCCACTAAACCGCAGCAGCGGCGTGCGTCTCGTCGTCGCCAGGACAAAAAACCCCGTAGATCGGGGCGTTTTGTTTGCGTAAAGAGTCGCAGTTTTACTCGGCTGGCTTCTCCTCCGACATGGCTTACTTGGCATCCTCAGCCATGGCCTCAGCACCTTCCTCCATGTATTCAACACCTTTGGCCATCGCATCGGCGCCTGCCTCCATGGCTTCCTGTCCAGACTCCATGGCCGCTGCCGCTTTGTCTTCCATTGTGGCTTCGGAGTTCGACCCGTCCTTCTTGCCGCAGGCAGCGAGGACCAGAACTGAAACAAGGCCGGCAGACAAATACGCATTTCGCATGGTTATTTCTCCGGGAAACGATTTTGAGTAAAAAATGCAGCTGATTTGCCTTCATCAAGCCTTCGATGCAGCCAACGCCGAACAAAAGTAGGCCCTTTCTTGCCCGCGACACAAGTACAGATCCATTGAGCGATTTATGTAAGGGCATTTGATGAATTAAGCGAGCAGGGGAAATATTTCTCCAATCGGTCTGGCGCAGAGGCATTGCAGACCCTCAAATCTGGCTCCGCTTCGAGAATGTCTGGACTTCGATCAGTGCATCGCTGACAGTGTTGCACTGCAGCATTAAATTAGGCATCAGGGTAGCTTCCGTGCCTGTGCCGGCGTTGCTCGGAGCCAGATCTGGCCTCTGTTGCCGCCGCCGCTGTGTGCTGTATTTCATTTTCAATTTCCATCGCTGCTGCCTCCTTGCCGACCACCGCGTGGTCCATGCAGGAATGCGTGCGCAGCTTGGCCGGAGCCTTACTTGTTCAATTTGACCCCTCAGCTGATCAAACTCAACGTACTCAGCGGACTCACCGTGGCCCTGGCCATGGTGCCGGAGGCCATCGCCTTTGCTCTGGTTGCTCAGGTCTCCCCGCTCACCGGCCTTTATGCGGCTTTCATCGTCGCCTTGATTGCCTCTGCTTTTGGCGGGCGTCCGGGCATGATTTCAGGAGCGACCGGGGCCCTGGCCGTAGTGATGGTCGCACTGGTGGTGACACATGGGGTTGAGTATCTGTTCGCAGCCGTGGTGCTGATGGGCCTTTTTCAACTCATCTTCGCCGCGGCACGTATGGGCAAGTTCATCCGCATGGTGCCCTACCCGGTGATGCTCGGTTTCGTGAACGGTCTGGCCATCGTGATCTTTCTGGCCCAGTTCGGCCATTTCAAGGTCGAGGCCGCCGACGGCGGTCTGCAATGGATGAGCGGCACGCCGCTGATGATCATGATCGGCTTGATCACGTTGACCATGCTGGTGATCTATCTCTTGCCCAAGCTGACCAAGGCGGTGCCGGCAACACTGGTCGGCATCGTGCTGGTATCGGGCATCACGCTTGGCTTTGGCGTCGATACGCGCACGGTCGGTGATCTGGGCTCAATCGCCGGCGGCCTGCCCAGCTTTCATATTCCTCAGGTGCCGTTTGATCTGGAAACCCTGCTGATCGTCTTGCCCTACTCACTGATTCTCGCCGCCATCGGTTTGATTGAATCACTGCTGACGCTGAACCTGATCGACGAGATGACGGACACGCGCGGTCGTCCCAATCGCGAATGTGCGGCGCAAGGGGCAGCGAATGTCGTGACCGGATTCTTTGGCGGCATGGGCGGCTGCGCCATGATCGGGCAGAGCATGATCAACGTCGGCAACGGGGCGCTACATCGGCTGTCCGGTATCGCTACGGCGCTGTTCCTGCTCTCCTTCATCCTGTTTGGCTCATCACTGATCGAACAGATCCCGCTGGCCGCACTGATCGGCGTGATGTTCGTAGTGTCGGAAAAAACGTTTGAATGGGGCAGCTTTCGTCTGTTTGGCAAGGTGCCGCGCGCCGATGTGTTTGTTGGCCTGCTTGTTGCCGCCATCACCGTGTTCGCAGACCTCGCCATCGCTGTCATTGTCGGCGTGATCGTATCGGCGCTGGTCTTTGCCTGGGAGCACGCCAAGCGGGTGCACATCAGCTCAAGCCTGAGCGCGGACGGGCGCAAGATCTACGAAGCCAGAGGCACCTTGTTCTTTGCTTCCATCGCTGAATTTCAGGAGCAGTTTTTTCCCAAGGATGATCCGCTGCACGTGGAGATTGATTTTCGCGCGGCCAAGCTCATGGATCACTCAGCTATCGAGGCGGTCAACTCTCTGGCCGAGCGTTATCAGCGTGCGGGCAAGCAACTCAAGATCAGGCATCTGAGTCGTGACTGCCTTGAATTGCTGGACAAGGCGCGATCCATGATCGAGGTCAATTACCGGGAAGATCCGCATTATCGGGTTGCAGATGACAAGCTGGGTTGACTGACAAGAAGCAGTCCCTCTGGAAGCGCGCCGGGTAAAGCCTGACTCAGCTATTTGCCGCGGCGATGCGCTCGCGGATGGGCGGAATCGTAGGCTTTGGCCAGCCGCTGAAAATCGACGTGCGTATAAATTTGCGTGGTCGATAGACGCGAGTGCCCTAGCAGTTCCTGCACGGCTCTAAGGTCCGCACTTTCTTCCAGCAAGTGGGTGGCGAAGGAGTGTCGCAGACGGTGCGGATGCAGCTTCGTATCCAGCCCCGCACGACTTGCCCAGTAGTTAAGTCGCTGGGCCAGACTGCCTGCCGAAAGCCGCGCGCCGCGTGCACCGACAAACAGCGCGGGCTCATCCTTATTCGCGATCTGGCTGCGTACGCGAAGCCACTCGGCGAGCGCTTCTCGCGCAGGGCCGCCAACCGGGACGATGCGTTCCTTGCTGCCTTTGCCGAGGACGCGCACTTCGCTGGCGTCCTCGGAAAAGTCGTTGTGACTCAGGCCGAGCAGCTCACTACGCCGCAGCCCCGAGGAGTACAGCAGTTCGAGAATGGCGCGATCGCGGGTGGCGATGAAGTTGTCCTCGAGGGCAGGGGCTTCGACCGCTGTTTTCGCCTGTTCGCGGCTCAGAGTCTTGGGTAGGGATCGACCTTTCCTGGGCGCGCTGACGTCACTGGCGGGATTGTGGCTCAGCCACTGTTGCTCGATACAGAATCGAAACAGGGTGCGCAGGCTGGAAAGGTGGCGATTGAGGGTGGCGACATCGCGATTATCGCGCCGCATGCGCGCGACATAGCTACGCACTGCATTCGCATCCAGCCGGGTCAGCTCCAGGATATTCACCGAGTCACACCACTGCACGAAGCTGCTCAGATCGCGCCGCCGACCAGCGACGGTAGCTGCGGCCATGCGACGCTCATAACGCAGATGATCAATAAACCGCGCAATAGCAGGCGCCACCTGTGTTTCTACCGCCGCTGGCGCTGCCGGGCTCACCCCAGGCGCGCTCGTACCGCAGCAGATACCAGCTCGGCCGTCATGTCCAGAAACAGCTTGCCCTGTCGCGGCTGAAAGCGTTTTTCGTCCTTGGATGCCAGAACCAACATGCCGAGATTCTTTTCTCTTTCCAATGGCACCACAGCGGCTGAGCGCGGCAGCTGCTCTGCCTTGGGGAACAGCAGTCTGGCCCTGGCCTCGTCCAGCGGGCCGCATTCAATCAGCTTGGTGCGGAAGAAATCATTAAAGGCGCGGGAAATAGGGCCATCGACTTCCATTCGGACCAGGCCGTCAATATTCCTGTGTTTGATCTGAGTCGACTGGATGCCGACGAACACGTATTCGATATCGAAGTCTTCGCGCATGCTCGTCTGCAAGCCGAGAACCGCGCTGGCTAGGGTGGGCGCACGAATCAGGGCGCGCGCCAGACTGTGTACGCTGGTGGCCCGACGCTCGTTGTCGCGCGCAGCGTCGAGCAGGTTGCCCATGCGATCCTCAAGTCGCTGACTGCGCCCGCGCAGAATGTCGACCTGACGCTCGATCAGTGACACGGCAGAGCCACTGGTGTGCTGCAACTCCAGAAACTCGAGCAATTCGGGATTGCGAGACAGGAAGTTCGGGTTGGCGCGCAGATAGGCGGCCACATCGTTTTCGTCGATGGCCTGCTCCAGGCGCCCTTCTTGTTCTTCTCCGCTCATGTGCAGGCTTCTCCCATTAATTCCATTCGAATTCACCCCTGAATACTGTTTCTGCCGGGCCACTCATCATCACCGGATGGCCTTCACCTGGCCATTCCAGGTGCAGCTGGCCGCCGCGTAAGTGAAAATCGACTTGGGCGTCCAACTGCCCCCACAGCCGTCCCACCACCATGGCGGCGCAGGCGCCACTGCCGCAGGCGAGGGTCTCGCCGGCACCGCGCTCGACCACGCGCAGCCGCGCCTGCGTGCGCGAAACGATCTGCAAAAATCCGGCGTTGACCCGTTCGGGGAAATCAGGATGGGCCTCCAGGTGCGGCCCCAGCGCGTCGACTTGCGCCCCGTCCACGTCGTCTACCAGCGTGACCAGGTGCGGATTGCCCATGCTGAGGGCGCCGAACTCAATGCGTCGGCCTTCGACCTTGCGCTCGTAGCGCAGTTTGCGGGCAGGTTCCAGAAAGGGAATCTCGGCGGGTTCCAGACGCGGCTGGCCCATGTTGACGCATACCTGCCCATCACTCTGATGCATCAGTTCCAGCACCGAGGTGCGGGTGCGCACGCGCAGGCGATCCTTGTCCGACAAGCCCTGTTCGCGCACAAAGCGAGCGAGGCAGCGCGCGCCATTGCCGCACTGACCGACTTCCGAGCCGTCGGCATTGAAGATACGGTAGTCAAAGTCAAGGTCTGCTTGCGATGGGGATTCAACCACCAGCACCTGATCGCAGCCCACGCCAAAGCGCCGCTCGGTCAGACGCCTCAGCAGCTCAGGGGTCGGCGCGAAGCGTGCCAGTGTCGCGTCTATCACGCAAAAGTCGTTGCCGGTGCCATGCATCTTGGTAAATGAAAACAACATTGAATGCGCGGCCAGCCAGTCGGGAAGAATTTGTTTCATTCTATTGAACTTTGTCGTGGTCGGCCACGTCGCGGCGATAATCTGCAGATGGACCCGATGACGCTGACGCTCACATTCGCCGCCTTTTTGACCGCCGCACTGTCGGGTCTGGCTGGACTCGGTGGCGGCACGGTTCTGATTGCTGTTTTTTTTGCGATGGGGCTGACGCCGCTAGAAGCTGTTCCGCTGTTTGCTGTCGTGCAGTTTGTGTCCAATAGTTCGCGCACGGTGGCTTACGCCAGACACGTGAACTGGCGCGCAGTCGGCTGGTTTTTATTGGCGCTGATTCCGGCCACCGTGGCGGTCACACCCCTGATCGCGGGCATCGATGTCAACGCGATACGCCTCTTGTTGGCCGCATTGATTTTGCTTTCGCTGCTGCCAGGGCGACTGGATGTGAGCGCCCTGCCGCCCACCGCGTCATCACTGCTGGCCGGCTTTCTCAACGGTGCGCTTGGCATGCTTGTGGGCGCTACCGGTTTGTTCACCGGGCGCCTGTTCCTGCGTCCGCAATGGACAAAGCAAAGCACCATCGCAACCCTCGCCATGACTCAGGTCATGGGCCACGGCTTGCGTGTGCTGGCCTTTGGAACGCTTGGCTTCAATGCATTCTCCCGGCCTGGGCTTCTGATCCCCTTATGTGTGGCTGTAATCCTGGGCACCTGGCTGGGCAAGCGACTGAATACGTATCTGAGTGCGGATCAGTTCGCGGCAATCTTCAAACTGATTCTGGTATTACTGTGTGCCAAATTAATCATCGATTCCGTGGGCGGACTATGAAAATCGTGCTGCAGGCTGCAGAAGTAGAGAAACTGATCTGTAAAGGCTTTGAATCTGACAAAGCTTTTTTCAAGGTCGAGGAGCTGTCCCCGGGGCGGGCCAAAGTGAAGATGCCGTTCCAGCCATGGATGCGTCGGCCCGGCAATGTCATTTCCGGGCCGGCGCTGTTTACCGCAGCGGATCTGGCCATGTACGCACTGGTGATTTCGCACATGGGGCCCGAGTTGATGGCGGTGACCTCAAATATGAACCTCAATTTCTTGAGCAAGGGCGCGGCGACGGACATTCATGCAGAGGCAAGCATCCTCAAGCTCGGCAGAAAGCTGATCGTGATGGAAGTCAGAATGCGTTGCGGTGATGAACCGACCCTGGTGGCGCAGGCCACCGGGTCCTATGCCATGCCGAGCAAAAAAACCGAAGCTGTCCTTTAACGACGTTTCTCGCGGATCAAGTTGCGCTGGTGCGCGGTTGCACCTGTCCTGAATCATTGAGCATGCGCTCGAGGCGAGCATCTTTTCGTGCCCAGATCCCGTATAGCCAGTGCTGAAAGCGGGCACGAAACGCCGGGTCCGTATCATGGTTGCCCGTCAGAATTTCAGACGGGATGGGCAGGGTGTCGATCTGGATCGACATATGGCTCTGCTCGCCGCACAGCCAGCTCCAGGCGAGAACACGCTTGCTTGGCTGATAGGCGAGGGTGACGTCGATGATGCCGCCGAACTGGTCGCCCATGGCATTGAGGGTAAAGCTGAGGCCGGCTGATTTTGGGCGCAGAAGGTGCTGCAACTCGGATTTTTGCGCGTTGCGCTTCGCTTCCGTGAAGCGGGTGCCCTCGACAAAGTTGACCACAGTGATGGGGTGCTCGCGATATTTCTCACAGAACCTGCGCGTGGTCGCAAGATCCTGCTCGAGCGCCTTGATGTTGGCGATCGCCTTTTTTTTATGAAACTGGCGTTGCATGAACGGCATGTCCAAGGCCCAGCAGATCACCCCAACCAAGGGCAGCCAGATCAGTTCTCGTTTCAGAAAGAAGCGGAGAAAGGGTGTGCGGCCATGAAACAGGTCAAACAGAATCAGAATGTCTGCCCACGATTGATGGTTGCAGATCAGCAGGTAACTCTTGCGTGGATCAAGCTGGGTCTGATCGTCCAGCTTCCATTGCGGCGCGTGCATGAGCCGAAAGACCAGCTGGTTGGACGCGACCCATTGCTGCGCAATAGCGACCAGCACTTTGGAAAGAAACGTCTGAATCGGCGCAAAGGGCAGAATCAGTTTCAGCAACATGAAGGGGATAAAGATCAGCCCGCCCCAGAACAGCAGCACGAGCAGCATGACCAGCAAGGTCATGACGCCGACAAACCAGCGGGGCAATAACAGCGAAATCATGATCAGCCATGATACTGCGGCGAGAGTCGATGTACCGCATCAATCATCGCTGCGGCATGTTCTGGCGGCGTCTTGGGCAGGATGCCGTGGCCCAGATTGAAAATATGACCCGGCCCCTTGCCAAAGTCAGCCAGGACGCGCGCAGTTTCTTCGATGATCTGTTCGGGTTTGGCGAACAGGGTGACGGGATCAAAATTGCCCTGCAGGGCAACGCGATCACCCACCCGGCGGCGGGCATCGCCCAACGAGGTGGTCCAGTCCAGCCCCAGTGCATCGCAACCGGTGTCGGCCATGCGCTCCAGATGCTGGCCACCGTTTTTAGTGAACAGAATCACCGGGATGCCCGGGTGACGCTGCTTGATCTGGGCAACGATCGCCGCCATCGGGGCCAGTGAAAAATGTGCGTAATGCCCTGGCGATAGCACGCCGCCCCAGGTGTCGAACACCATCACGACATCGGCGCCCGCTGCGATCTGGGCCGAGAGATATTCGATCACCGAATCCGACAGGGTCTTGAGCAGGCGGTCGAAGGCGGCGGGCTCCTCAATCATCATTTTCTTGATGATGGCGAAGTCATGGCCGCCGCGACCCTCGACCATATAGGTCGCCAGCGTCCAGGGGCTGCCGGAGAAGCCGATCAGCGGCAGCGAATCCCCAAGGGCGCCGCGGATGGTGCGCACCGCATTCATCACATAGCCCAGATCCTGCTCGGCATCAGGGATTCCCAGCGCATCAATCGCGGCCACGCTGCGCAGCGGCTGGTCGAACACCGGGCCTTCGCCCTCCACAAAGCGCAGCCCCAAGCCCATGGCATCGGGAATGGTCAGGATGTCTGAAAATAAAATAGCGGCGTCCAGCCCATAGCGGGCCAGCGGTTGCAGCGTGACCTCGCAGCACAGCTCGGCATTGCGGCACAGAGACATGAAATCACCTGCCTTGGCGCGGCTGGCAAGATACTCAGGCAAATAACGGCCGGCCTGCCGCATCATCCAGATCGGTGTCCGATCAACAGGCTCGCGGTGCAGGGCGCGCAGGAAGCGATCGTTTTCAAGCTTTCTAGTCATGCGGTGACTCTGTCAGACTCTTATGAAGCGAGTAGTTTACTGATCCGCTGCTTCGTCAGCATAAACAGGCGGCTGCCAGGATCGGAAGGAATGGGCCGGAGCACCAATAAAACGGCCCCGTGTTTATAAAATCAGGTGCGCCAACCGCGTTAGAAAATTTTAGGAGAGATGAGTATCAAGACCGATTCAATAAGGGGGCCTGTGCTCGGCCTGATGGTAATCCTGCCGTGGTCCGGCGGTGTGTTGGGTCAAGGGGATGTGCACTCCGAGCCAGCGGAACACAGCGCAACGATTACCGTCACGGCGGCGCGCGTCGAGCAGTTGGAGTTTGATGTTCCGGCTTCTGTCGATGTGATCGGCGGCGAAGCTTTTAATCGCGCTACGCTCGGTGTCAGTCTGGCCGAAGGCCTGTCTACCGTCCCCGGCATGCAGGCGCGTGATCGGCAGAATTATGCGCAGGACACGCAGATTTCCATTCGCGGTTTTGGTGCCCGCGCGAGCTTCGGTATCCGCGGAATTCGTCTGTATCTGGACGGCATTCCCGCGACTCAGCCTGATGGTCAGGGCCAGATCTCACACTTCAATCTGGCCACGGCCGAGCGCGTGGAAGTCTTGCGCGGCCCGTTTTCGGCGCTCTATGGCAATGCCTCGGGCGGCGTTGTGCAGATGTTCACCGCGGATGGCGGGCCGGAGTCCAGGCTCACTTTCGGAAGTGCCTTCGGCAGCTTCGGCAGCTGGCGGAGCAATATCGGCGCCAGCGGGCAGATCGGAAAGAGTGAGGGAGCGAACTACAACGTCGGCTACACCCATTTCGAAACCGACGGCTTTCGCGATCATTCGGAAGCGGAGCGGGAGTCGCTCAATGCCAAGCTCAATTTCGCGATTGGCGAAGCCGGCAAGCTCACTCTCGTCGGCAATTATTTTGACTCGCCGGACACCCAGGACCCGCTTGGCCTGACCCGCGCCCAGTTTGAGCAAGACCCGAGTCAGGCAGATTCACGTGCTGAATCCTTCAATACACGGAAGAGCATTGAACAAGCGCAGGGCGGCGTTATCTATGAGCACACGCTGGATGATCATCAGAGCGTACGTCTTCTGGCTTATGGCGGACGTCGGCAAGTGCAGCAGTTTCTGGCCATCCCGACCTTTGTGCAGACCGGCAGCGATACTCACTCGGGAGCCGTGATCGATCTGGACAATACCTATGGCGGCGGCGATCTGCGCTGGAACTGGGAAGGGCTCATCGATGGGCGGCCGTTGATGGTCGTTGCGGGTCTGAGCCATGACACGCTGCAGCAGGAACGGCTCGGGTTCGAGAGTTTTACCGGCAGTGGCGCAGCTCAGCGCATTGGTGATCGTGGCGCACTGCGCCGCGACGAAACCAACGACATCAGCAATTTTGATCAATACGTTCAGGCCACGCTGGACCTGTCCAGCAAGTGGTCTGCCTCGCTGGGACTGCGCCACAGCAAGGTCGAGTTCGATTCTCAGGATCATTACATCGTTGCAGGTAATGGGGACGACAGCGGCCGCACCGATTTCTCTGCCACCACACCTGCGTTTGGCCTGATATACAAGGCCACCTCGCAGCTGCGTTTTTATGGTGCTTTTGGTCGTGGATTTGAAACCCCTGCGTTTTCTGAAGCCGCGTATCGACCCGATGGCGCCAGCGGACTGAACTTCGAACTGGATGCGGCGCGCAGCAGCAATTCCGAGTTGGGGGCCAAGTGGCGGGTCGGACAATTCACCCGCGTCAATGCCGCGCTATTCCACATCAAGACGCGTGATGAGTTGATCGTGGCAAGCAGCTCTGGCGGTCGCACCACCTTTGTCAACGCCGGGCGTACCTTGCGTCAGGGCGCCGAGTTGCAGCTCGAATCCCGGCCCTTCGACAAGGTCCAGATGGTGATGGCGTGGACGCTGATCGAAGCCGAACTACCCGACGGACACAGCTTGCCCGGTGTGCCCGAGTCTGCGCTGTTCGCAGCGCTGAACTGGGGAGCTGATACGGGACTGAAGCTGGGAGTGGAGGGTCGCTATATCGATTCCGTTCCGGTAGACGATGACAATAGCCAATATGCGCCAGCCTTTGGCACCGTCGATGTGCACGCGGCCTATGCTCTGGATACGAACTGGGGACGTGCCAGCCTGTTTGTTCGAGTCGACAACGTCCTGGATGAAGATTATGTGGGCTCGGTGATCGTCAACGAGCGCAATGGACGTTATTACGAACCGGGACCGGACAGCAGCGTGCTGGGTGGCATCCGAATCGATTGGAAGTACTAAGTCCCTAATGCTCGGGCACGCGGCTTGAATCTGAGGGGATCAGTCCCTCAGATTCAGGGCGTGGTGCGCCATGTGATCTGCGATGAAGCTCTGAATGAACCAGTAACTATGGTCATAACCGGGATGTTCGCGCAGCGTGAGCTTCTGGCCCGAAGCCTGTGCTGCTGCTGTCAGCGCTTGCGGGTGTAATTGCAGCTCAAGAAACTGATCGTCCAGACCCTGGTCGACCAGGATCTCGCCGGGATAGGGCTGCGCGCGCATCAATGCGCTGGCGTCCCAGGCGCTCCAGCTTTCCTTGTCGCCGCCCAGATAATTGCTAAACGCTTTTTCGCCCCAGGGCACCGCGCAAGGATTGCAGATAGGGGCAAAGGCCGAAACGGAATGCCAGCGCTCCGGGTTGCGCAGTGCAGTGACCAGAGCGCCGTGGCCGCCCATGGAGTGACCGAAGATGCCACGGCGCCTTCTGTCGGCAGGGAAATGCGCTTCGATCAAGTGCGGCAATTCTTCGTTGACATAGCTGCCCATGCGGTAGTGCCCTGCCCAGGGTTGCTCGCTGGCATCCAGATAGAAGCCGGCCGCCAGACCAAAATCCCAGTTTTCGGAATCGCCCGGCAGATTCAGATCGCGTGGGCTGGTGTCGCAGGCGACCAGCATGAGTCCGTGCTCAACTGCGTGGGCAATCGCGCCGGATTTGATTAGAAAGGTTTCTTCAGAGCAGCTCAGACCGGCCAGGTAATAGAGCGCGGGCACAGGTGCGTGTTCGGCTTGCGGGGGAGTGAAAACCGCGAAGCGCATAGGGCAGCCCGTTTCCCTGGAATCATGCGCGTAGAAACCAAGCTTGCCGCCGTAACAGAGATGCTCTTCGCGATTGCTGATGCTCATTGACTGCACAGGGCTCTAGCTGAAAATGGGTGCGCAACCCTAACGCCCCGGCCTTCGGGCGACAAATGGCGTACTTGTTTATTCGATGCCAGCAAAAATATCGTTCACTCCATACACGGCCCCATTCTGACCTCGAACAGGCTGGGCCAGTACTTTCCGGTTACCAGCAGATGCCCATTGCGGCGGTCGATCGCCAGTCCATTGAGATCGGTTTCTGACGGCTCCTGAGCAGACCACTGCAGATGTTTCCGCAGCTTTGAAAAATTGAACCAAGCTGTGACCTGGCCGCTGGCTGGATCAATCGCGATGACCCGATCGGAATGCCAGATATTGGCGAGCAATTCGCTTCCGGTCCATTCAAGTTCGTTGATCAGCGACACCGGTTTGCCGTTCTCGGTGACCTTGCTTGTCCGTATCACTTCAAAAGTTTCCGGATTCAAAAAGCGCAGCACGTCTGTGCCGTCACTGAGGGCAAGAACGTCGTGCTCGCCGTCGGGCACAGCGCTCAGCCCCCAACCCTCACCGGAATAGGCCAGTGTGTGCAGCGGCTTGAGATCACGGTCATAGATCAGCGCCGTTCGGGCGCGCCAAGTCAGTTGCACGAAGCGCTCACCGACAAAGGCCAGACCCTCTCCGAACAAATGGCTCGGCAAGCGATATCCCCCGAGTAATTTTCCTGCCGGGTAGGACTGCTTGATGACGGCCGATTGACCGTACTGGCCGGTGCTTTCGTACAGCGTGCCGTCGAGCATCAACAGGCCCTGGGTAAAAAAGGATTCGTTGTGCGAGGTCTGATTGAGCAAGGTCCAACTGCGTTGACAGGAAGCTTCGCCGGGCGCCGCAGCCGAGTCGCCCAGAACGCTCGCACAGCTCAGCGCACTCAGCAGAAAAACCAGTCCTGCGTTTAATCGTTTGACTTTTATGTGCAAGTGCCTAAAGTCCATTCAAGACGGGGAAAAGCATTTTCTCGGCGCATGTAGTTGGGGTGTTGTTCAACATCATTTTGGAGGATAGGGACATGGCAACAAAGGCCAAAGCGAAAAAAGGGTCGGCGGTAAAAAAATCTGCAAAGAAAGCCGTAAAAAAAGCCAGTAAGGCCGCCAGCAAGACGCGCAAGTCCGCTACTAAAGCCGTAGCAAAGAGAGCGACCAGCGCAAAGAAGGCAGTCAGGAAGGCGGTCAAGAAGAGCACTGCCAGCGCCAAAAAGAAAGTGAGCAAGGCGCGCAAAACAGCCAAAAAAGCTGTGAAGAAGGTCAGCGCCGCAGCGGCTGACAATGTCAGCGAGGCCACAGGCACCGCCAAAAAGGCAGTTGCCAAGGCCAGGAAGAAAGCGACCAGTAACAAGGCTGCAAGCACAGCCAAGTCACGCGTGAGGAGCCTGGTGACAAAGGCCAAGAGCGCCGCACGGAAAGTTGCCAGCCGCGCCAAGAAGAACTAGAGGGTCTGATGCGTCTTGGGCTCGACTAAGCGGAGCAATCAGCGAGCAACAGAGATGGGCGGCCTGGAGCCGCCCTTTTTTTTAGCAGCATGGGTATGCACATGGGTTTGGAGTTTTGATGAAGATTCACAGCATGACGGGCTATGCCCGTGTCGAGCGACAGGAAGCATGGGGCCGTCTGAGCTGGGAGTTGCGTTCAGTCAATCACCGCTACTTTGATTTCGCCATTCGTGCGCCCGAGGACTTTCGCTCACTGGAAGGCAGCTTGCGCCAACGGGCCGCAAAGAAGATCTCGCGTGGCAAGATCGAAGCGGGACTGAAGTTCTCTGCGGAAGGAAGCTCGGCCGCCAAGTTGTCGCCAGATATTGAAAGGATTGCCGCGCTGCGCGAGGCGACGCGCCTGGCGTCTGGTGCATGGGGCGCTATGGCTGAGGCGGATCCGCTTCGTTTGCTTGCCTTCCCCGGCGTGCTCAAAGAAGAAGCGGCAGATATGGAACCGGTGCTGACCGCAGCCCGCGAATTATTTGATCAGGCCGTGGATCAGTTCAATCAGGCGCGGGCGAGCGAGGGCGCAAGATTGGGTGATTTTCTGCTCGAGCGCTGCGATCTGATGGAGTCATTGGTGGGGGATGTCAGAGCACGCTATAAGCTCGTTCGCGATGCGGGCATCGAGCGTTTGCGCGAAAGGGCGGCGGAACTCAAGGTGGAGATGGATCCGGGGCGCATGGAGCAGGAAATGGTCATCGCCCTGCAGAAACTCGATGTGGAAGAAGAGATGTCACGCCTGCTTTCGCATTTGAGCGAGGTTCGCGCTGCGCTCGAGCGCGGGGAGTCCGTCGGTCGACGGCTGGATTTCCTGATGCAGGAGCTCAATCGAGAAGCCAACACCCTTTCGTCCAAATCGCAGGACGCGGATCTGACGCGCTACTCGGTGGAGATGAAGGTCGCCATTGAGCAAATGCGGGAGCAGGTGCAAAACGTGGAGTGAATGCGCCCGCCAGCGCCGCTGTCTGAATCCACGAAGCCACACGGTCTGAAACCGCATCTCGGCGGCCAAGCACTGTCGTGCTCATGGACCCGACTCAAAGTTCTATTAAATGGCTCGTCTCTTTCGGCGTACTGGATCGTCGTTATGTTCCACGCCAGCGATTAGCGGCTGTACTCCAGCTCTTGCTTTGACGCCAAATATCGACGACTTTATTGAGGGTAAGTTAATAAATATTATGAGAATTATTTAAACGCGAACAGATGCTCTGGCTGTTCCGGAGTTGCTCGGGATTGCTTGGGCCATTCATCCTCCTGAATGTGCCATTCGTCGCTGAAGCCGGGCAAAGGTTCGAATCGGGATTAATAATAGACCCACAAGCAAGGTTTATTAGTCAGGGCTAAAGGGCATTCTCCTTCCGCCCACCATCCGAAGAAAGAAAAAAGGAAACGATCATGAAGCAGCAAAATGGTTCTCTGGTTCCGGCTGTGGCATTTGTCATTGGCGCATTGGCGATCTCAGTTTTGTGCGTCTATGGCGTTGTCGCCTGAGTAATTCAGTAGTGTGACCCGGTCCGGGTTCGCCCGGGCGAAGCAGCGCGCTGGCCCTTGGCTGATCAGCTAAGGAC